>JASJDD010000272.1 GCA_030065735.1 Crocosphaera sp. | reverse complement strand
GTTTGGCAATATGCCCCCAGTTGCGATTTAATTATGGCAACCGGTGACACCGTATCCCAAGGGTTTGCTTATTCGACGGGTTATCCCTATGTTTCCTTTATTTCCTGTTTATCCGCATTGTACGAAGGAACCTTAAACATTGGGCCCTTTATCGGTACTTTTTTGCGATCGCCTCGCTGTTTAGCGGTGTTTACGAGAGATCCTTACACGGCAAAAGATTTAAAAAAACAAGGCATAGGGAAAGCCCAGTTTGGAGGCATTACTTCCTTAGATAAATTACAACCCACAGGCAAAGATTTACAACTCAAAACTGATCTTCCAATGGTGGCTTTATTACCAGGATCAAGACTCCCTGAAGCGGTTCGTAATTTCAAATTACAACTTAATCTTATTTTAGAAATTATCAAAGTTATGTCTCCTGAAAAAATACAATTTCGGGCGGCTTTGGTTCCAAAATTGATGCAAGAATTAACCGCAATAGCTAATAGTGAAGGTTGGCAATATGAAAATAATAAACTAAGCTATAAAACCGAACAAGGAACCGCAGAAGTTATCTGTTATTCTGATGCGTTTAATGACATTTTGCACAACTGTACGTTAATGTTAGGAATGGCAGGGTTAGCAGTGGATCAAGGTATTGCTTTGGGTAAACCGGTGATTCAAGTACCCGGTGAAGGTCCCCAGTTTACCTACGAGTTTGCTGAAGCCCAAACCCGTCTTATTGGTAGTTGCGCCCAAACTATCGGTAAAGGACCCGCAACCCTCGAAACCCTAAAAGAAGCAGCGAAATGTGTGGCTAAAACTGTCGCCGATAAAGCTTATTTAGAGGAGTGTGAAGCAAAAGGAAAAGCCCGTTTTGGACCCCCTGGGGCTTCTGAAAGAATTGCCCATTTTATCTTAGCTAATCTTGAGGTTGATGAAGCCTAATTATTGTTAAAAAATCAGCCTAAATCTAATAGTTAAGTTATCCTTAAATAAATCGTTTTATTGCTATTGGAGTCATTGTCGCTTTAGTGAGTGGAGTGGTTAAATTATTTTTCCCAAACTTCCTAAACTTACCTCATTAATTCTACTATTTTCTTTTTAATTATCTCAAAAAAATACATTTTGTGTTATAATATTTTTTTGCTTTTATAGAATTCATCATCCTAATGAAAAAACGATCAAATTGGTGGCGATTATTACCTTATTTATTAACAGAATGGCCATCATTATTAAAAGGATTTTTATGTATTTTAGGCTTTGTTTTAGTTACGTTAGCGTTACCTTATTTAGCGGGACAAGTTTCTTTATATATTGGACAAGGTAATCTTCAGGAAGTAGCTAAGTGGTTAGGGTTAGGAACTTTAGCTTTTTTAGTTCGAGGTATTTTTCAATATGGACAAAATATCTTTATGATCGATGCTTCTTTGGAGATGGTGTTAAATGTTCGTAAGAAAGTTTATGCTCATTTACATAAGTTAGGATTAGATTATTTTGAAACAGCGAAAACAGGGGATTTAACCTATCGTTTAACGGAAGATATTGACAAAATTGGAGAAATTGTAGATAAATTATCTCATCAATTTGTCTCGAATGTCCTACAATTAATTGTGATTCCGGCTTATATGTTTTATTTGAACTGGCAGCTAACTATTGCCAGTTTAATTTTAGCTCCTTTAATGGCTATTTTAGTGGGTAAATTTGGCGAACAATTACTAATTCTTTCTCGTCGTAGTCAAAATCAAATTTCCAACCTTTCTTCCCTATTAACTGAAATTTTTAGTGGTATTCGGGTGGTAAAAGCTTTTGCTGCACAGGATTATGAAGTGAAACGATTTGCTAAAGAAGCTAAACATAACCGTCAAGCAAGATATAGAGCAGAAAAACTAAAAGCAACGCAATATCCTGTAGTGGGATTTTTAGAAGCAGTCAGTATTATGTCCCTCTTTTTTATTGGAGGATGGCAAATTTCTCAAGGTAATTTAAAATCAGAAGAATTTGTCAGCTATTTAGCTGCTATTGCCATATTACTTCATCCCATTGATTTAATGACTAGCAATTATAATGAATTTAAACAAGCAGAAGCATCCGTTGATCGAATTTTTGAACTGATGGATGAAAAACCCACAGTTATGGAAAAAGAAAATAATTTTACCTTACCACAAGTCACAGGAAAAGTAGAATATTGTGACGTTAGTTTTGCTTATAAATTAGATAAACCTGTTCTGAGAAAGCTGAGTTTATTAGCACAACCTGGACAAATTATTGCCTTAGTAGGTTCATCTGGTGCAGGAAAAACCACTTTAGTGAATTTACTACCTCGTTTTTATGATCCCCAAGACGGACAAATTTTAATCGATGGAATTGATATTAAAGAGGTTAGTTTAAAAAGTTTACGTCGTCAAATTGGTATTGTTCCTCAAGAAACGACTTTATTCTCAGGAACCATTGCTCAAAATATTGCTTATGGCCAAGAAGAATTAGATTATGAAGCAATAGAAAAAGCCGCAAAAATTGCCAATGCACACTCATTTATTAGTCAATTTTCTCAAGGGTATCAAACTTGGGTAGGAGAAAGAGGGGTTAACCTCTCAGGAGGCCAAAAACAAAGAATTGCGATCGCTAGAGCCGTGTTATTAAATCCTCGTATTATGATATTAGATGAAGCAACATCAGCCCTCGATTCTGAGTCAGAAGCGTTGGTACAAGAAGCTTTAGAAAGGGTAATGGAAAATCGTACCGTTTTCGTCATTGCTCACCGTTTAAGTACCATACGTCGTGCTGACTGTATTTTAGTCTTAGAAAAGGGTCAAGTAGTGGAGTCAGGAAACCATAATGAGTTGTTAGCAAAAGAAGGCCGTTATGCTAAATTTTATCAGCAACAATATGCTAAAGGAACACAAGGTTAGTGACACAAAGATGTTGATCCACTTATTGGTCTCTATCTGTTTATTAATTCTCAAAAATTTCTTTAATGTTACAGCAAAAATCAGGTAATAAGGGACTGGTTAATTGATCAGTATTATACAAAGTCATTACTTGCTTTAAAATACCCTGCTCACGACGATAAACCTCTATTAATTGTTGCTGACGATCAATAATCCAATATTCACAAACTCCATGAATTGAATATAATTTCAACTTAGTTTGACGATCTCGTTTAATATCTTTTTCAGAAGTAGATAAAACTTCTATAATTAATTCTGGTGCAACAGTAAGATGTCCAGATTCATCGGTGAATTTGTTTAGCTTTTCATGACTAATCCAAATTACATCAGGAATCACTGCATCGGTTTCAGAAAAAGTAATTCCTGGAGTCATAAATGCTTTACCTAACTGTTTTTTTCATGACCAAGTTCTTAACTCTGCATATATATTACCAGCAATATCTTGATGATCCAAATGAGGCGCACGAGTCACAAATAAATCTCCATCAATGATTTCATAACGATTCCTATTATCAGGTAATCCCTCTAAATCAGCAATTGTCCAATAAACTTTTTCAGTGGTTATGGAAGCCATAAACTACTCACTATCACTAAGAATCTTATACTATTTTACAATAAAATTTTTTAACCTGAAATAGATTGCATCTGGTTATTTCAATTTTCTTCTGCACTATTTTAATCTATCAGATTCGCTTTTACACTATAGTGGACTGACACGACTAATTTAGTGCATTAGAATTCGATTTTGTTGGGTTTCATTCCTTAACCCAACCTACATCTATTTCATCATTTTAGCTGTGTCAGTCCAATAGCATTTGTATTTGAGTAGAATTTACTTATTAAGATTAAACCGATAGAACAATTGCTTCATTTCATTTTTGATTTTTTTCTTGAATAGCATTAGTAAAGATGGTAATTGCTTCAAGTTGAGAAGACATCAAAATACAATCTTCTAATAGTTTAAAATTCAATTTGGGTAACAATTGACTTTGAAAAATTTGTTTATATTCATTATCTTGTAAAGCATAAAGGGAGAATTTGTTATTTTGCCATAACCAAACTTCCTGGATTTGAAAACGTTTATATTTCTCTAATTTTTTAACACTACCACTGGTTATATTAACTTCAATTGCTAAGTCAGGATGTTCTTTTTTTTCCCCAATGTAATAAGATTCATCGGGTTCAAAGGAAACGCCTTTTTCTTCTGACTCACGGGTTGCACTTCCGACTGGAGTAAATTCAATTTCTTGTTGCCAAAAATAAATTCCTAATAAAATAGCAATTATACTTTTAATGGTTTCATGTTCTTCTCCTAAAGTCATTAATTCAATCACTCCATCTAAATAAGAAAGTTTGACCCCTGGTTGTTTCTCTATCAACGTTTTAATCCCTTTAAATTGTTGCCAATCATACCAACCAGGTAAGATTATTTTTTGTTCTTTTGTTGTTGTATGTTTATTGATTGTGACTAGATTCATGGTATAAAAATCTCGAGCTTGATAATATTTTAAATTTAACTAAAATAATTAGTATTATAAATAGGAGATTTGGAGTTGTTGCCATTAAAAAAGCGTTTAGATAGCTTCTAAACGCCTCATATTGGTTAGAAAATGATATATTACAAAGCATTGGCACCGGCAACCACTTCCATTAACTGTTGGGTAATGGCTGCTTGACGAGCTTTGTTATAAGATAAGGTTAAAGTTCCAATCAACTGACCAGCATTATCACTGGCATTACTCATAGCGGTCATTCTGGCAGCTAATTCACTAGCAGCCGACTCCTGTAAAGCCCTAAGTAACTGGTTATTGATATATAATGGTAACAAAGCATCCAGAATTTGTACTGGATCTTGTTCAAAGATCATGTCTTGAGGGAAGCTAGTCACCGTCTGGGTAACGGTTTCTCGTTCAACCCGTAATTTACCTTCACGGGTAATTAAACGAAATATCTCGTCATCTTCTGTTTCCAAACCCTGCATACTCAACGGGGCTAAGGTTTGCACCACCGGACGAGAACTAATGAGAGAAACGAAACGAGTATAAATTAACTCGACGCGATCCACTGTTTCCGAAAGAAACAACGACAGCACTTCATCCGCAATACTGGCCGCTTCATCTGCTGTGGGAATCTGATTGAGTCCCGTATACTTCCGTTCAATGGGGGCTTCTCGACGGGAGAAGTATTGAGTCGCCTTGCGTCCAACCGTAATTAAACGATAACCGATCCCTTGCTCATTTAACTCTTTGATGCGTTGTTCAGCCCGACGGATAACATAACTATTATAACCGCCACACAAACCCCGATCGCCGGAAACAACGACAATGGCAACCGTTTTCACCTCTCTTTGTTGCAGTAGGGCTAAATTCACATCTCCGAACTTTAAACGGTTGAGTAAATTAAAGAGAACGTTTGCTAAAGCATCAGCAAAGGGACGAGTGGCGATAACTTGTTCTTGCGCCCGACGAACTTTAGCTGCGGCCACGAGACGCATAGCTTCAGTAATTTTCTTGGTATTCTTGACCGACTGAATGCGATCACGAATTGCTTTGAGATTAGCCATAATGTTCTGTGATATATTGATCCGCTATATAAAACTTACTCAAATCTACTCATCAAGCTTAAAACCTGATGATAACTTGATTTGAGTCTCTTTTACTTCCTGCTTCATCCAAGGGAGTCGGCTCTCCTCGCGCTACCCAGTGCGCCGTACGACGGCGCGGGGTCGCTCGTCTTGTCCACAGGCGTAACTTCGGCCATAGCTTGACCTAGTTTTTTGAGGTTATTTGCTGCGTTTAAATCCCTATCTATTTGATAATGACATTTCTCGCAACAAAATACTCTTTCAGA
>JASJDD010000271.1 GCA_030065735.1 Crocosphaera sp. | reverse complement strand
AGCTTTAGTGGGGCGTTCTGTAAACACGCCTGGAGGTTCAAATTTATTGGCAACTCCAGTCAATTTAGGGCTACTAAAAGCCTCGCACATAGCGTAGCGACGTGCGTGGGTAGTTTACACTATATTATGAAATTTAATGACCCCTAACTCAAGCCCCAATAGAATCAAATCAGTTATCAAGTATCAGTGAAATTTATTGGTCACTGTTCACTATTCACTGTATAGAGATAAGCTTATATTATTCAAAATTAGGGTTAATAAGCGGACGGATCTTTTGAAAAAGATCGGTTTGATTTTGAGGGAATTCAGCAAATTTAGTCGTTTCTTCAAATTGCTCTAAAACCTTTTTTCCTGAGTCAGTTTTATTCATTTGTAAGAGAATTTTTTTCAGTCTAATTACCTTATTTTTAGATAAAGTAGGAGAAATAACTACCATATGTCGAGGCACTGATCTTGTCTCACCAATAATAATAAATTGGTGGCGAGTTTCTTCGGGTAGTTTCTGAAAATCAACAGAACCCATTGCCATTGCATCAACACGACCACTAACTATCCATTGTAAAGAATTATTATCGCTGCCACTAAAAACATAGGCAGTTTCATTTTCAGAAATAGATTGAGCATCAGAGGTTTTTTCTCTCAAAATTAATCCTTTTTGTTTTAAATAATTATAGGGAAGCATATACCCTGACGTAGAAAAATTTTCTTCAAAGGCAATTGTTTTTCCTCGCAGATTATTAATTTGTTTGATACCTTGATTAGGAAGGGTAATGATCACACTTTTATAAGAAGAAACCCCTCCTTTCCAGCGACTTAAAATCACTTGAGCGCCGGATGCTTCACTAACTAAAAAAGCGGGGTAAGGACTATCAAAGTATAACTCAACTTTTCCAGACTTTAGCCATTTTGCCATCGTTTTCATATTAGGAGCAACTTTAACTTTTCCTGTGATCTTTTCATCCCCATTCAATTGCTGAGTTAAATAATCTGCCAAAGGTTGAAAGCTTTCAAAAACTTCCGTTGGATCATCAGAAATTTCTCCTAAAATAACCGGACTTGATGGCGTTGTCAAAGAAACATCGGAAGAAAATGGCGCAATCGATTTTTGCTGACAACTGATCAGTATTGGTATTATTAATAAGCTAATGATTTTACCTAGATGTCGACTTAACATAATCATCAATATTCCAAGTTAAAGAAGAAGATTCAAACAATAAATAAAGGGTTTGCTCAACCAAGTTTTTATTTAGGGGTGTAGAAAAGAGAAATCCTTGAGCATAGTTAACCCCTAAGGATTGAATTAAATCAAATTGTTCAGAGGTTTCAATCCCTTCTGCTAAGGTTTCCATGCCTAAAATATTACCGAGATTAATAATAGCTTCGATAATCTGAAATTCAGCAGGATTTGATTCTAGTTTGCTGACAAAACTCCGATCAATTTTTAAAATGTTGATCGGCAATTGTTGAAGATAATTAAGGGAAGAATAACCAGTGCCAAAATCATCAATGGATATTTTAACTCCTAATCTTTGTAAAGATTGTAATTTAAAAGAAGCAGATTCAATATTATTCATAATCACTGTTTCAGTGATTTCTAAATTTAATTGATTTGCTTTCAGTTTACTGTCTTCTAAAACTCTTTTTATTTGTTCTACGAAGTCAGCTTGATTCAGTTGATAACTTGAAATATTAACACTAATTCTTAATGGTTTTGGAAAAGGAAAATGACTTTGCCAAACACTGGTTTGATGACAAGCTTCTTGCAAAACCCACTCTCCCAAAGGAACAACTAATCCTGTTTCTTCGGCAATAGGAATAAACCTGGTTGGAGAAATCCAGCCCTGATTTGGATTTTGCCATCTTAGCAATGCTTCAAAACCAATTAATTGAGATGTTTCCAAGGAGATAATGGGTTGATAATAGAGATCAAATTCTTGTTTCTCTAAGGCTTTTCTGAGACGGGTTTCTACTTCTAATCGTTCTAATGCTTTGGTGTGCATTATTGGTTTAAAAATAGCATATTGAGCTTTTCCTTGTTGTTTAGCATGATACATTGTAAGATCAGCATCTCGTAATAAATCATCAGCATTTTTATAGTTTTCTTGACTAATAACAACGCCAATACTCATGGTAATGACTAATTGTTGATTATTTAAAATTAATGGTTCTGTCATTTGTTTTAAAATGCGATCAGCAATTTGCGTCACTTGTTTAATATCACTAACATCTTTAATAAGAACAACAAATTCGTCTCCTCCTAAACGGGCTGCAATATCATCTTTTCTAATACAAAAATTGAGTCCTTTAGCAATATTAATTAAAACTTTATCACCAACATCATGACCTAAACTATCGTTGATTATTTTAAAGCGATCGCAGTCCAAAAAAAGAACAGCAAAGTTATAATTATAATTAGCTTTTCTTGTCTCAATTTCAGCTTCAATTTCCTGAAGAATATAAACACGATTAGCCAAACCAGTTAAATTATCATGAAAGAGATCGTGTTGCAATTTTGCATTATTTTCTTGATATTTTTTGACAGTTTCTTCTAACCAATTAGTCATTTTATTAAATTCCTTAGCTAACAAAGAAAATTCATCTTTATTGTTTAAATAAATTCGGTAACTAAGATCCCCTTCACTAATACGATGAGTTGCTTTAATTAAGTGATTAAGAGGAACAGTTAAAGAATGACTGATAAAAAGAGCCATAAGAATACCGCCAGAACAAGCTATAATAGCAATTATTAAAGCTTGAGAGCGCACAGCAGAAATTTTTTCTGTCAAAGGCTTTTTTGAAAGTTTAATCGCAATACCTCCTACTGTTTTTCGTCCAAAAATAATTGGTTTTGCTGCTAATAAATAATTACCATTTTTTTGATAAATGGGGGTTTTAAGACTGACAATTTTTCGACCCAGGCTATTCGGTTTAGTTTCTAGGGTTAAAAGTCCTTGTGTTGATTCAATTAATAGTCTCCCCTCTGCATCAAAAACATAGACTGTTTCGATCAAGGTTTGATGTTTTTTGAATTGTTGTACTGATTTAATAATAGTATTTACGTCCAAATAATACAGAGCGTTACGAAGCAGAACATCAGTCGAATCTAAAAATAATTCCGCTTTTTTTGTCATATCATCTTGATAATAATCTTGTTCTTTTTTGATCGATAGAAAAGTTAATCCACAAGTTATTCCTATGATGATAATAGTTATTGATAAGGTTAATTTTGTTCTTAGAGAGAAAAGGTTAAACATTGTTAACGATCAATAGTTAATAAAATAAAGTTAATGTTTACTTAAATAGATAATTGAACTCAAGAATATAATAATCTTATCCTGAGATTACCCCATATCAGAGTAGTCACATTTAGCCAAAGGAAATGATTAATGATAAGATCAGTTTAAGCTAAACTTAACCCAGAGATTAGACAAAGATGACGGTTAAACCGAAGTGGTTACGGGTAAAAGCCCCTCAATGGCAACGGGTAGGGAGCGTTAAAGAAATATTACGGGATTTAGGCTTAAATACGGTGTGTGAGGAGGCCTCTTGTCCCAACATTGGGGAATGTTTCCATGCGGGGACGGCAACTTTTTTGATTATGGGACCAGCTTGCACTCGCGCTTGTCCTTACTGTGATATTGATTTTGAGAAGAAACCTCAACCTCTAGATCCCCAAGAACCCTTAAACTTAGCGGAAGCGGTGCGTCGTCTGCGTCTTAACCATGTGGTAATTACGTCGGTTAACCGTGATGATTTACCAGATGGTGGAGCGTCTCAATTTGTACACTGTATTGAGGCTATTCGTCAAGTTTCCCCACACACAACCATTGAGGTCTTAATTCCCGATTTATGTGGCAATTGGGAGTCCTTAGCTACTATTTTACAGGCTAAACCAGACGTTCTCAACCATAATACGGAGACGGTTCCCCGTTTGTACCGTCGAGTTCGCCCCCAAGGAGATTATCAGCGATCGCTTGCTTTATTACAAGAGGCGAAAACGTTAGCCCCAAAACTCTACACCAAGTCCGGCATTATGGTAGGGTTAGGGGAAACGGATGCAGAAGTGCGTCAAGTGATGGAAGATTTAAGAACCGTTGATTGTGATATTTTGACTTTAGGACAGTATTTACAACCCTCTGCCAAACATTTAGGGGTTAAAGAATTTGTCACCCCCCAAACCTTTGCAGCATGGCAAGAATTTGGGGAGTCCATTGGGTTTTTACAGGTGGTTTCCTCTCCCTTAACCCGTAGTTCTTATCATGCTGAACAAGTTCGAGCGTTGATGAATCAATATCCTCGTTGATTTTTCCAAGCAAAATGAACTTATCTAGGGGTTGCCGATCCACCCAAACATCTTAGCTAAACCACCTAATAAGGCAACAATTAAACCAATTACAACACCACGATTAATAAACTCTTGATAATCTAATCGTTTACCAATTCCCTCTATTTTGGTATCGAGAGTTTTTATATCTCCTGTCAGTTTTTCTTCGAGTCTTGCTTGCCCTACTTTTAGATCCGTGAGGTCTTTTTGCATGGTGTCTAGCTTGTTCTCAATGCGCTTCAGAATTTCTGTTAGGTCATAAGTAACGGTAGCTGGTTCATTCATAAGTTAAACTCTTAATTAATTATCTTCACTTAATATTTTAAAAGATTATAAATAGAACGTATATAAAATTATATACTATAATTAAAATTGTAGAAGAATTGAACTTCAAAAGATATGCAATATCAAGTTAATCTAAAAAAAACAGAAAGAGTTTAAAAAGCTTTTATAAATAATAAATTAAGTAGGGTGGGTTAGGCTAACTATAGTCGAGATAAGCTACAATTTTCATGATGGCCTAACGCAAAAAACTGGAAAGCTTCGCGTATTATGCTATTCTAATACACCCTATAGTCACTCAGAAAATTAATCTGAAATTTTTTTGATTTTATCTTTGAAAATAGTTTCTACTTCATCGTAAGACATAGACAAAGGAGATGGATATTTCTTTGTATTTCGCTTACGACTCATTAACACTTCTAATGCTTGACTAAAAGCATTTTCATCATTTCGATTTTCAGATAAATAACGACGTAATTCAGCATTATTCATTTCTTCAAGAGGTTTATTCATGACTCAAACTCCCAGGTTCCATTTTCATCAATTAAAATTTCGATTTTTTCATTTATTCCTGCCACAATATAAATAGTTTTTAGTCTTCTATCATAGCGAAATAAATGAATTGATTGATAAAGGTTAGAAAGCAACTGACAAACAAATATTGCAGCATCTTTCTGCTTTTCAGTTGGCAAGATTTAAAACTCCAACAGACGAAACGTTAATTTTCTAGCTTTTCTATTATAGCTTAAAAAGAGTATATAGTATAATTAAACTTGTAGAAGAATTGAATTTAAGTATTTAATTTTTACAATTTATCATCTATTATGTAGAGACTCACTTTCAACCTCTAATTCATTAAAAAGTTGTTCAAAAGTCAATCTTTCTTGTTCATTATCATTGATTCGTTTGTCTGCTTCTTCAATGTCTATTTTATCTTCTGCTTGTTCTAGAAGTTTGATAAATAGTTCATAATCTTTTGCTGGAATCATATAAACTGGTTCTTGTCCAGGTCGTTGAATTTCGATATGTTCTAAATCACAAGCTACATGATTTAAAGCGTCTGTAAAATTATTTTCTGCTTCTTGAGAGGATAAAGACCACATTTTGATATTTTAAAGATGATTACTACACTTTATAAGTATAGTATAGTAAACAATCAATCAAGTAGGGTGCGTTAGGCTAACTAAAAATTTTTGAGGTAAGTTATAATTTTCATGATGCCGTAAAGCACCAGGATTAAATTATCTGGTGTATACAGTTAATATTTTGATTTTAATACTAAATATAAATTATGAATCAAATTATCAAGCAACGATTTGAAAATCTAGAAAATAAGATTGTACAAATAGAAAACTCAGTAACGTCAGGTTACTCTGTATTTGGAGGAAATCAAACATATCTAGATAATAACTTATTACTTCAATGGCAAGTACAAGTTAAAGATTTACTTATTAAACTCTGTGGAGAAAATAGTTCTTATTATCAAACATTCATATCTATTGAAAATCCAGGTGTTAGTTATGGAGGATTTATTCCTTTTTTTTAAGAGTTGCGCTCTGTTTTTTCTGCTGTTAAAGATGTTAAACGTTTTGTTGAAGAAAAGTTAGAAAAAGCCGCTTAATAATTGTAAGAACTTTAAATGGAGTATTACGTCAACATATTGAACAGCAAAAAAGGAAGGTTTAACCCCTCCTCACACCTAAATATTAGAACAAGTTATTGCTTGTTGATTTTTTCAGAACAGAAACAAAGAAAAACAGCTAATTTATAGCTAATTTTTTCTTCAATAAAGATAAACTCTCTTCTGCTACCCCCCCTCATATTTTGTCAATTTATCGGCTGTAATCTTCTCTATACAAGCATTTGAGCCACTGTCATTTTTAAAATTTTCGTAGGGGTCAACGGCCGTTGACCCCTACAACATCTACATCTGTCATAGTTTCTAACTGTTGCGCTTTAGTAACGGTTCTTAGAAGACAGGCGATCGCTATAGCACTACGCATTAAGGAAAGGGACATTTTTCTTTTCCCTATTAAATAACCTGTTATAACAGGTTATTTTTTTACTGTTGCGCTAAAAATAAATGCGATCGCCAACAAAAAAATCAGGTGTTTAACTATTGCGCTTTAGTAACGGTTCTGAAAATAAATGCGATCGCTATAAAAACATCAGATGTTTAACTATTGCGCTTTAGTTAGATGTGGTGGGCAAACTCACACAGGTTTTATCCTAATGTCGTCAGAATACCCCATCCGTCTACACGGTGGGGATGAATGACGACCAGAAAATCAACCGCGAAGCGTCCATTAAAAATCATCCCGCTCTATATCTTACTGAGATGTTATAATATGAGTAAGAGTGCATCATAAATCTTGAGGATGTTAGTCACGCAATCGATACAAATTAGAGGCTTAACAGCAGAGCAGTATGAAATACTGCGCTATCAATGTCGTTTAGCTAAAAA
>JASJDD010000018.1 GCA_030065735.1 Crocosphaera sp. | reverse complement strand
AAATGGTAGAAGAGATGGCCGAACAAGGCTGTGCTGTCGCACGTTGATATACTGGTCAAAATTCATCGCCACCTAAAATGTGAATGTTCCTGATAGTATTTTTAGGTGGGGACTTCTTTTGACATTTTTGTTAAATTATCTGATTAATAGTTGTAATAGAAAGTAATTATGATGGCAGAAACATTCAATCTAGCGCGGGTCGTTGCTGTTCAAGAAGACCTAGTTACCATTAAAATGGCAGAGACTCAGGGAAAACCCCTGATTAAAAATGAAGTCGTTTATATCTGTCCCCAACGGCAAACAGAAGGTCGTACTGAGAAACTAAAAGCCGAAGTATTGCGGGTACGAGGGAAAGAAGCCGATGCTCAAGTGTATGAAAGTACCCGAGGTATTGGCATTGGTGATCCGGTTGAACAGTCGGGAGAACTACTGTCTGTGACGCTTGGACCGGGTTTACTGAGTCAAGTTTACGATGGATTGCAAAACCCTCTCTCAGAACTGGCCACAGATTACGGTACTTTCCTCCCCCGTGGAGTCTATGCCTCAGCTTTAAATCCCCAACAAAAATGGTCTTTTGTGCCGACGGTTAAGATAGGCGATCGCCTAAAAGCCGGAGATGTCATCGGGACAGTAGCGGAAGGTCGCTTTACCCACAAAATTATGATTCCTTTCGATGAACCGACAGAAGTTACCGTTGATTGGATTCAACAAGGAAGCGTTACCATTGAAACTCCCATTGCTCGCATCAAAGATCAAAACGGCAAAGAACGCAGCCTCACCTTAACACAGCAATGGCCAGTCCGTCGTCCTCTACCCCAACAATTATTAGACAAACGATTCTCCCAAAGGCTTTATCCTCAAGAACCTATGATTACAACCCAGAGGATTATTGATACCTTTCTGCCCATTGCCCGTGGGGGAACCGGTTGTATTCCCGGTCCTTTTGGCGCAGGGAAGACGGTACTACAAAGCATGATCTCTCGTTTTTCGGCGGTAGATATTGTTATCGTGGTAGCCTGTGGAGAACGGGCCGGTGAAGTGGTGGAAACCATCACCGAATTCCCGAAAATGAAAGATCCCAAAACGGGAGGGTCTTTGATGGATCGAACCATTATTATCTGTAATACTTCCTCAATGCCTGTAGCCGCCCGTGAAGCGTCTATTTATACTGGCATTACTTTGGGGGAATACTATCGTCAGATGGGTTACGATATACTGCTAATTGCTGATTCTACCTCCCGTTGGGCCCAAGCCATGCGCGAAACCTCAGGACGACTGGAAGAAATACCAGGAGAGGAAGCTTTTCCTGCTTATTTAGATTCCTCCATCAAAGGAGTTTATGAACGGGCTGGCATTATTCGCACTAATGATGATAGTATCGGTAGTCTGACCATGATTGGGACAGTTTCTCCGGCGGGGGGTAACTTTGAAGAACCCGTTACTCAATCCACCTTAAGCACGGTCAAAGATTTCCTAGGATTAAGTGCAGAAAGAGCTTATAAGCGTTTTTATCCTGCGGTTGACATTCTCATCTCTTGGTCGCGCTATCTCAAGCAACTTGCTCCATGGTTCGAGAAAAATGTTGCCCCTGGTTGGGTAAAACGGGTTGAAGAAATGATTGCTCTGCTTAACGCAGGGAATAGTATTGAGCAAATGATGCAGGTAACAGGAGAGGAAGGAGTCACCCTCGATGATTTTATCACCTCTCAGAAAGCTTTGTTTTTGGATATGGTTTACCTTCAGCAAGATGCTTTCGATGATGTGGATGCTAGTGCGCCCCTAGAAAGACAAAAAGAAACTTTTGGCCTGGTTTATGATTTGGTTAATCGTCAATATAAATTTCCAGATAAACAAGCTGCCCGCGACTATTTTACCCGTTTAACGGGTCTGTTTAAAAACCTGAATTATGCTCACCCTGATTCCAGTGATCGTGCTAATTATTTCCAACAAATTCACGAATTAGCCGAATCAGTTGACGGGGTGACAAGAATTGGAAAAAACTGATGAACAACTTCAATTGATTGGTCGGGCGATCTCTTCTTTACCTCCAGAACGAGTTCAAACTGTGTTGCGCTTAATTTCAGATGGTTGAGAACCCATCAAGTTATACCAATTTCCTAAAATCTGACTACACATTTCCGTAGGGGTTAACGGCCGTTGACCCCTACAATATAAATATCTGTAGTCTAAGTTGTTGAAAATCGTATTAAATCGGAAAATATCAAAGACTTATCCTATTCTAATGAGCAGCAGGAGATGGTGAGGAAATTGTGCGATCGCCTATCTAACTGAACTTCCCCCGTACGTTTGATCTTAAAATCGCTGAAAGCCTTATTTTAAAGGGAATAAAGCAAATAGTACATAAATTCTATGTCCATGTAAGGGGTTGCTCTATGGCTGCGATCGCTCAAAACACGCTCCAGTTAAGCTTCAGAGTGAATTGTACCCAGTAACGGGTCGTTCAAAAATTGCTATAACTAACTCTGGGTAAGGCTTTCAGCGATTTTTCTATGGGGAAGTTCAGTAATAATAAACCTGAACATAGTCAGTATCTTGATATTAGTCCTGTTATTATCAGTATTAATGAATAAGGGAAATTAATTATTGATAATCAAGTCAAAAAAACTTGATTAAGATGAAATTCCTTAAATATTTAATTGTAAATAGTAGGAGAAACCGATGCAAATCATTATTGAACTACCTGACGATATTCAAACCAGAATGGAGGAAAAATGGGGGAGTTTATCTCAGAAAATGATAACTAATTTGGCTTTAGAAGCTTATCAAAATCAATTGATTAGTACCGCAGAATTAGGTAGAATCTTAAAGCTGCCCTCTCGTTTAGAAGTTCATCAATTTCTTAAAGAAGCAGGAGTTTATCTTAATTATGATGAAGAAGAGTTAGAAAAAGATTTAAGGACACTTCAGGAATTAAGACAACAATGATTATTATTTCTGATACATCTCCTATCTGTTATTTGGTTTTGATTGACTGTATTGAACTGTTACCAATTTTAGATGAAAATGTAATTATTCCTCAAGCTGTTTATCAAGAATTACAAGCAGAAGAAACTCCAAAAGTAGTCAAAGAATGGATAGAAAATTATCCTGATTGGTTAGTCATTAGAAACATAACGAATGCGTCAGATTCAGACCTTGATAAATTAGATAAAGGGGAACGTGAAGCAATTATATTAGCAGAAGAAATCAAGGCTAATTTACTTATTGTTGATGATAAATTAGCGAGAACTATGGCGACTCAAAGAGGATTAAAAGTTATTGGTTTATTAGGCATTCTTCTTAATGCAGCTAGAAATAATCTCATTGATTTACCTACTAAAGTTAACCAATTACAAGAAACCAGTTTTTTTGTTTCTCCTAAATTATTACAATCTATCCTCTCTCAATATCAAGAAAACTTGTGAATTAAAAACCGTTTTAATGATTAATTAGTAAGAAAAATGTTCTTAAGAAAACTTAAAGGGGGAATTTAAAATGATGGCGTTGACTCATAGTGCGATCGCTGCTGCGTCGGTTAGTTTTGCTTTAGGAGAAGTGTCACCTTTAGTAACTGGTTTAGCTATTATTGGGTCACAATTACCTGATTTGGATACCAGTACCAGTTTAATCGGTCAGATATGTTTTCCTATTACTGAACTTCCCCCGTCCGTTTGATCTTAAAATCGCTGAAAGCCCTATTTTAAAGGGAATCAAGCAAATAGTACATAAGTTTCGTGTCCATGTAAGGGGTTGCTCTATGGCTGCGATCGCTGTATCATTTAGTTGGGAACTACGCGAAACGATTTTGTTCAAATTAGTCGGTCTTGCGGGCTGCAGGAGGAGCCGGCGGAGCAACATTGGTTACCTCAGAGGTAGAAGAATGGGCAGGGGCTGGAACTGGTTTAGGAGCGGGTTGTGGGGCTGCTGCTGTGGTAGAAGGGACGGGGGAACGAGACACAGAACGACGAACGGTTCGTTGTCTGGGAGGGGCAGAAGTTTGGGCGGTGGTAGAAGGACCACGCACATAACGACGACGACGGGTTGCGCGGGCTTCTGGTTGTGCCGGTTCTGGGGGGGCAACCCTTTGATAATAAGCTTTTTTCGGTTTCAGGGGTTCTGCTTTAATGCTACCTTTGCGTCCATCTAAACGAGGTAAGTCGGGGAAGGATTCGATGTCCATCTCCTTAGTTGCTTCTTGCATAAACTCTCCCCAAACCTTAGCTGCGGTGGTACTGGCACCCCAAGTGGGCTTATTATTATCATTCCCCAACCAAACCCCTGCAGCTAACTGGGGAATATAGCCCACAAACCATAAATCTCTCGCTTGATCGGAGGTGCCTGTCTTTCCGGCCACCGGTCGTCTGCCTAGTCTGGCCGGGGTTCCTGTCCCGGATGTAACCACCCCTCGCAACATCCAGGTCATAATATTGGTGGTGTTAGCATCGATCGCTTGTAACGTCTCAGGTTGAGCTTGATACAACACGTTACCATGACGATCTAAAATACGACTGATGCCATGAGCTTCTTGATAAACCCCTTCGTTGGCTAAGGTAGCGTAAGCATTGGTTAATTCTAATAAGTTGACTTCCCACGCCCCCAACGCTAAAGAATAGGTGGGTTTCAGTTCTGATTGTATACCCATGCGTTGGGCAATATTAATGATGGGGTTCCAACCCACTTTTACTAAGGTTTGTACGGCAACTACGTTTAAGGAAGAGGCAATGGCCTGACGGAGAGAAACCTGTCCCCCACTGTATGTATCCCCATAATTTTCGGGACGATAACCATCGACGATATAAGGAGCATCGGTAAAGGTACGATAGGGAGAAAACCCGGCTGCGATCGCAGTGGCATAAACGAATGCTTTAAAGGTAGAACCGGGTTGACGTTGTGCTTGGGTGACACGATTATATTGATTGTTGTCGTAGTCGTTCCCTCCCACCATAACTTTAATTTGTCCATTACGGGGGTCAATCGCGGTTAATGAAGCTTGTTTATACCCTTGCCAACGACCATATTGAATGGCCTTATCGATGGCATCTTCGGCTGCTGCTTGCCATTGAGTATTAAGGGTGGTTTCAACGGTGATCCCACCTGTTTTCAACACCTCTTCTGAGACGTATTTGGGCAGTTGTTGTTGAATATAATCGGTGAAGTAGGGGGCTTTTCTGGCGAAACGTTTGGGTTGACTGGGGTTGAGGGTTAGGGGAGCGGCGATCGCATTTTTTAACTGAGACTGGCTGATTAATTCTTCTTTGGCCATCCTTTTCAACACTAAGTCTCGTTGTTTAATGGCCGCTTCTTTATTTTCTAGGGGAGAGTATAAACTGGGTGCCGGCACAATACCAGCTAAAGTGGCTGCTTCTGAAAGGGTTAAGTCTTCAATGGGTTTACTAAAATAGACCCAAGCTGCATCAGCGATACCATAAGCCCCTGAACCGAGATACACTAAGTTAAGATAGCGTTCTAATATTTCTTCTTTGCTGAAATTATTTTCAATTTTCTGAGCGAGGCGCATTTCTTTAAATTTTCGGGTAAAACTGCGCTCTTGATTTAAAAAGACAATTCTCGCTAACTGTTGGGTGATAGTACTTCCCCCTTCGACCACTTCCCCCGCTTGAAAGTTAGACAAAGCAGCCCGAATCACCCCTTGAACATCCACCCCTCGATGGTTTTCAAAGCGACTATCTTCACTAGCGATAAACGCTTGTTGGACGGCATCAGAAATTTGCCAGATTTTCAATTTTTCGTGGCTAACTGGGCCAACTTGCTCTAAAATTTCCCCGTCTGCGCCCTCAATGGTTAAGGTTTCGGGACGCTCATAGACTAACACATCTTCTACGGATTCGGTGATGCTGGTTTCAATTTGATAGATACCGTATCCTAATGCGATCGCAGAGGTACTCGCGCCTAAGCCTATTCCAAAGATAAGCCAAAACCGAGGACGATGACGCACAGCAGCTATTTTTTGCAAGGAAGGGACTATTTTTTGCCCCAAAATGTCTTTATTTTTCTGTTTATTTCTTTCTTTACGTCTATTTCTTTTTGGTTTTTTCGATTTTTCTGAGGTAACTGGCGGTGTAATAGAGGGATCACTGTCTAATTTGTTGGCCATTGACAGCAGTAAGCTTCTTAGCTTTTGTTTAAACTTGGATCTGAATTGATTGAACACCCTAACTCCTCACCCAGTGTTTAGAACAACGGTTAATTTGTTTATAAGGATACTATAACATTAAAGCTTGGTATGCTTGTTGTCTAATTTCTGTATTGATACCCTAAAGTAAATAAGACAATATTTTCTAGTTGATTGATGATAGTTGGACTTAATTTTCCTAATTTGCGACGTAGACGAGTTTTATCTAATACTCTTAATTGGTGACACAAAGCAACTGAATCTTGATTTAAACCGCCTTCATTTTGGGTAATGAGTAAACAACTAGGTAAAGCACTTCATTTTAAATTGGTGGTTAAAGGAATAGTAATAACAGTTGTAGTAAATTGAGAAATTTTGTTTTCTTGAAAGATAATAACTGGACGAATTCCTGCTTGTTCAGAACCTTGTGTGGGGTTAAGGGTCGCAATCCAAATTTCTCCTCGTTCAATTTTTATCATTGATCTTCTTGGATTAATAAATCAGCATATTCATTAATTCCCTCTTCAGCAAGTTGACGATCTTCATCTGAAAAATCTTGATAAAGTTTCTCTATTTTCTCTGTATTTAGGTTCGGTTTAATTGATTTTTCTCTAAATTTTAAAAAGGTTATAAAGTCAGCAACTTGGTTAAGTTGATCTTCATTTAATTGATTCAATTGTTGATTAATCTGTTCTTTTGCATTCATAATTTTAGTTCGGGAATTTGTGTGTTTAGATTCATGGTTCTATTTAGAGATGAGGTCTTCTGACAACATTAGGATAAAATGTAGAATAGTTGATCAACCGTTGGTGACCCGTTAACCAAACATAATCAACCATCACCCCTATTCTATCTAGGGAATGCACTTGCCCACCGAATTACCCTAAACTATGGATATTAAAGAAGGCTTTGTTGGTACTGTTGGCAATACACCCCTCATTCGACTCAAAAGCTTTAGCGAAGAAACAGGCTGTAATATTTTAGGAAAGGCAGAATTTCTTAACCCTGGCGGTTCCGTTAAAGATCGGGCTGCTTTATATATTATCAAGGATGCAGAAGAAAAAGGACTACTCAAACCTGGGGGAACTGTCGTAGAGGGAACCGCCGGCAATACTGGCATAGGGTTGGCACATATTTGTAATGCTAAAGGCTATAAATGTCTGATTATTATCCCAGAAACCCAGTCCCAAGAGAAAATTGACCTCTTGAGAACTTTAGGGGCTGAAGTTCGCACCGTTCCTGCGGTTCCTTACAAAGATCCTAATAATTATGTTAAAGTATCGGGGAGAGTGGCCGAAGAATTGGATAATGCTATCTGGGCTAATCAATTTGATAATTTAGCGAACCGTCAGGCCCATTATGAAACCACTGGACCGGAAATTTGGCAGCAAACCGATGGCAAGGTAGATGCTTGGGTGTCAGCAACAGGAACCGGTGGCACTTATGCTGGTGGGGCGTTATTTTTCAAGGAGAAAAACCCTAATATTAAATGTATTGTAGCTGATCCGATGGGAAGCGGTTTATACAGTTACGTCAAAACTGGAGAAATTAAACCGGAAGGCAGTTCTATTACTGAAGGTATTGGCAATAGTCGTATCACAGCCAATATGCAGGACGTTCCCATTGATGATGCCATTCAAATCGATGATCATGAGGCATTACGGGTTATTTATCAGTTATTATACCAGGATGGCTTATTTATGGGGGGTTCGGTGGGCATTAATGTGGGTGCAGCTATCGCTTTAGCTAAAGAAATGGGTCCAGGCCATACCATTGTGACAATTTTATGTGATGGTGGGGCGCGATATCAGTCTCGTATTTACAATAAGGAGTGGTTAGAAGCTAAGGGGTTAAAATTGTTCCTTCCTTCGGGGTAAGGAGTCAGGAGTCAGGAGTCAGGAGTCAGAATTAATATTAATAATTAAACAATTTTTCTTCTGATTCCCTTCTTGCCCAATTGGGTTTAATACCCCAACTTCTATAATTTGCTAGAAATAGAATGGGGATTCTTTCCCCCCAATCTATTTCTCTCCTGACTCCTGACTCCTGTATTCTGACTCCTTCTTCAATTACCATCTTTGATAAGGATATTTAACTAAGTTCACGTTATAGTATCTTGGATCATGACTAACTTCTTCTCCTACCCAGTCAGGAATATTGAGCATTTGATTTTCATTTTCTAATTCAACTTCTGCTAGAATTAGTCCTTTATTTTCCCCTTGAAATTCATCAATTTCCCAGAGCAAATTATCATGGTTTATTTTGTAGCGAATCTTCTCAATTAAAGGGCGATCGCATAAACTATTTAACATAATTTGAGCATCTTCTAAAGGAATCGGATACTCAAATTCATGACGACTAATTCCTTCTGTCTTACTTTTAATTGTCAGATAAGCTTTCTCTCCAATAATTCTTACTCGAATGGTTGTCATTTTCTTTCCTGTTGAAATATAACCTTGTTTATAAACTTTTCCTTGTCCTAAAGAACGCCAATTATCATTAATTACTAAGAATTTACGCTCAATTTCAATCGCCATAATTATCAATTTAAAGTAAAGAATATTAATATTTTAACCCTTTTTCAACTGATTTGACCTACTATAAAGTCAAGTTCTCAACTAATATGATGTCAATGTTTCCCAATTTTGAAAACCTAGTTATACAAACTTCAGAGGTCAAAATTAGTCTGGTTAAAGGAGGAGAAGGGTATCCCCTATTATTATTGCATGGTTATCCTCAAACCCATGTTATGTGGCATAAAATTGCTTCAAGGTTAGCTGAAGATTTCACAGTTATTATACCTGATTTAAGAGGTTATGGAAACAGTGATAAGCCATCAGGAATGGCAAACCATTATAACTATTCTAAACGAGTCATGGCCCAGGATCAAATAGAAGTTATGTCACAATTAGGTTATGAAGAATTCTACCTAGTTGGACACGATCGCGGAGGAAGGGTTGCTCACCGTTTAACGTTAGATTCTCCGAATAAAGTCAAAAAATTAGCTTTATTAGATATTGCGCCGACTTATCAAATGTACAGCGAAACGGATCAACAATTTGCTACTGCTTATTATCATTGGTTTTTTTTGATTCAACCTTTTCCTTTTCCTGAGACTTTAATTAATCAAAATTCGGACTTTTTTTTAACTCATTGTTTACACAGTTGGAGTCAAACTGAATCGGCGTTTGTTCCAGAAGCAATGAAAGAGTATTTAAGATGTTTTCGTGAGCCAAATACAGTTCACGGAACTTGTGAAGATTATCGAGCATCAGCAACCATTGATTTAGAACACGATCGTACAGATATTGAGAAAAAAATAGAATGTCCTCTGTTAGTTTTATGGGGAAAGAAAGGGGTGATCGAAAAGAAATATGATGTGATCAAAAGTTGGCAAAAAAGAGCCATAAATGTGCAAGGAAATGCCCTAAATTGTGGGCATTTTTTACCCGAAGAATCCCCAGAAGAGACTTATCAATTACTTCAAACATTTTTAACTAAGCGAAACCCAACGTGAGTGGTTCCCGTATCCGGGGCCTGAGACTCTCTGGCTGCGGGTCGATAGCGACTACAATAATTCTTAGCACAGAGGTAAGATCCTCCTTTAATGACGTGCAATGCCCCTTCACTGGGTTTTTTGGGGTCAAAACTGGTGTTTTTCGTCGGTCCAGTAGGGTTAAGGCTATGATCTTTCCCTGGATGTCCGACGCTATACCAATCTGAGGTTAATTCCCAGACATTACCTGTCATATCATACAACCCATAACCATTAGGAGGAAATGACTCTACGGGGGCAGTTCCCAGATGACCATCTTCTTTGGTGTTGAGGAAGGGAAAAATACCTTGCCAAGTGTTGGCTTTTTTGGCTAAATATTGATTGCCCCAACTAAAATCTTTATCTTTGAGTCCCCCTCGCCCTGCATATTCCCATTGTGCTTCGGTGGGAAGAGATTTCCCCGCCCAATTAGCATAAGCAACGGCATCATCGTAGGCAATGTGAACCACAGGATAGTTATCTTTGCCTTCAATATTACTATCGGGTCCGTAGGGATGTTGCCAGTTTGCACCTACTGTCCAGTGCCACCAACTTAAATAGGCGATCTGTTGGATGCCATCAGAAGGGGGTTGAAAGACGAGAGAACCCGGTTGACGTTGTTCCTCGCTTAAGGTGGGAAACTGGTCTTTTGATAGGGGACGTTCCGCAATGGTTTTGTAACCGGTGGCTTCCACAAACTGACGAAACTCTGCGTTAGTAATTTCGTGGCGATCGATGCAAAAACTATCTACAGTCACATCACTAGCAGACTTTTCTGACTCATAGTTGGTATCTGAACCAATATTAAAGGTTCCCCCCCGAATAAATACCATTCCTTCGGGACAATTATTATCGGTTGAAGATGCTTGTACTTGGGTAGAAAAAGGAAAAATAAAAGATATTGTTAGAAAACAGAGAAGAAGTAATTTTAAGCAAAAAGTTTTCATATTTTTATTATGACTGTTCGTAGAATTTATCGCCTCAATCGACAGGGAAATTGACTCTGTTTGGGACTTTTCCCAACATTTGCCAGAAATTATTAGAAAGTTCGTAGGGTGGGCAAGGAGAAATAAGTTGGAGGGTAATCAAGGAATTCTCAAAGCTTGACCACCATAATCCCCATGAAGGTGGGCAAAATTAACCGTTAAATCGCCTCATTTTCTGTTTTAAACATTTGCCCACCCTACGGATTAAAATCTAGTTACAGACTGGTTGCTCTGATCTTGATACCTCGAACTCCGGGTCAAAAATAGTATGGAAATCGCTTTGCATACTAACTACAATCCAATTGTCACGAGTTTGGGCGTAGTCGAGAGATTCATTATCAGGGACTACCGTACAAATTTCATCACCATGAAAATTTCGATGACACTCTTCATGGGTGTTTCCAGCCACATCATTATATTTATATTCCCGATCGCAATCATCATGATTAATTAGCACGATCAAGGAATTACCAACTCCAGAATCTGTGTATTTAAACATTTCAAAATCACCACTAGAGTTACCCACTGCAATAAGAGGTTTTTTGCCAATAAATAGTTCAATTCCTACGGGTTTACCCTCTTGATCGTCATAGTGAGCTAAACCGAACTCATCGTCATCGTCGGGACCACGGACTACTGTATTACCTGTCTCATCATAGTGTGTCTTAATCGCTGTACCAATGACTTCTTCAGTGGGAATACCATAAGCTTCGTCAGAAAAGGAACGAACAAAATAAATGCCACCTCCAGAACAAATATAGACTTTGAATTGATTTGCTTTAAGATAATCAACTAACTCAATGACAGGTTGGTAAGTCAGTTCGATATATGGATTATTAAACCGTTGATAATCTCCATCATCTTCAGAAGCCATAGCACTATGAATATTATTAAGAAAACTTCGAGCTACGGTGTCATAGTCATCTGTAGTTAATCCAAGGGTAACTGGAATTTCACTTAAAGAAATTTTTCCCTCTTCAGAAATAGGCTCTCTTCCTGTTTTATCGATTGCCTTTTGAGTCATTTTAAGCAGTTTACTAACTTGGGGTTGAGGTAACGCAGATAATCTGTTGTTAATAAAATCTTCTTGAAAATAATGAGGTTTCTCAGCCCATAAGGTTCCGTCATTATCAAAAACAGCAATGCGATTTTTTACTGGAATATTGGGATTAGCAACAATTTGTTCCACAAACGCCATGATCTGTTCTTTGCTACCAGTACCAGGATCCATGTCATTCCAAGAGTCTAATGCAGCATAAGCAGGAAGACAGCCTACAGTCCCTCCAAAGCAAAAGATTGATAAGAGAACGGCCAGAAAAAATGAGATAGTTTTTTGGTTAATGTTGGGAAAGTTCATGGTGAGATTACCAAAGTTCAAAGTAGGGTGAATGGTTGTGAAGAGAAACAGGAGGATCGATCTTTAACAATAGTGTTTGAAAGATCCTCCTAAATTCTAGTTCTGTGTACACCGTAGTGTAATCAAGTAATTAAGATTGGATTAGACTTAATTGAAATTTAGACTGATGTTACAGGCAGTATTTTTCGCAAACAATCAAAAGCAATAGACACTACCTATAGTCTAATTTATAATTTAATCCTGACCGTTATCAACTAATGACTGAAGAATCTTTCTTAACCCTGTAATAAAAGGAAATTCCTCTTGTAGCCTTTCTATTTTCACTTGATTTACTACCCCATCTACCATCTGATTGATAGTAAAAGATGCAGGTTTTTGACGAGGGGGATAGTCAATAAAGCTATTGAGAAATAGACTGACAGATGATCCAACCGGACCACCGATGAAAAGGCGACGGAAAAGCCAGTCAGCGTAATAGTCTGACTCGTGAGGTGCTTTCTCAAAGGGATCACGACGTAAGTTAATTAATCGAGGAACCCTCAAGTTAACAAAAGGTTCTGACCAAACATCAAAGCCTTCTGCACGTTGCTCAGTATAGATCATTTTCCAGTCGTTATAGCGAACGGCTGATGGATAACCATCATCGGTGAAATAGATATACTGATGACGGGGGGAACAATAGGGAGGAGGACTCAACAGACCTCCGCTAATAGGACAATTTTCCTTAAGTTCTGGGTTGTCCATTAACCTGTCCGCAGTGTATAAGTAGGGCAAGAAGTTATATCCGTCTAAATGAACACTATATTGCTCATATTCGGGATATTGTGCCTTGATTTTCCGTTTATCGTCTTCTGCCAGAAGTTGTCGCTGGATATCCTCCACACCAACCGCAGCCATAAGGGTTGGTACCCAGTCAAGGTGAGACATGATTTCATTGGAAACCACACCTTCGGGCAAGTGGTTTTTCCAGCGAACAATAGCGGGGACACGGAAACCTCCGTCCCAGTTAGTATTCTTTTCACCATGGAAAGGTGTTGTTCCACCATCTGGCCAGGTAAATACTTCTGCACCGTTGTCGGTAGTGTAGACGATAATCGTATCTTCATCTAAACCTTGGTCTTTGACGAACTGGAGAAGGTCTCCTACTTGACCATCGTGTTCTACCATGCCGTCTCCTTCAATTCCTTGCCCAGTAACTCCCTGAGATTCTTCTTTCAGGTGGGTAAAGACGTGCATACGAGTGGTATTAAACCAAACAAAAAACGGCTCATCAGCTTCGTTAGCGTCTGCAATGAACTCTTTTGTCTTATCTAATACTTCTTGATCAATGGTTTCCATGCGTTTTTTAGTGAGCGCACCCGTTGAACAGACTACTTGCTCACCAGTATCTTCAGTGACCTTCTCAGGCTGTTCGCCTTTGTCTGGATCACATACATAAGAGTCTAAGCCAGCATAGCTGTGGAGTACCCCTCTGGGTCGAAACTGATCGAATACGATAGATTCCCCTTTGGGTAGATAGTCTTCGTTTTCGGGTTCCTCTTCAGCGTTTAGGTGGTAGAGGTTGCCGTAAAATTCGTCAAATCCGTGGACGGTGGGTAAATATTGGTCTAAATCACCCAAATGGTTTTTTCCGAATTGACCGGTACGATAACCTAGGGGTTTGAGCAACTCTGCTAGGGTTGGGTCTTCTTTCTGCAAACCCACATTTACACCAGGTAGCCCTACCTTAGTCAAACCAGTACGGATAGAAGCTTGACCGGTGATAAAGGTAGCACGACCAGCAGTGCAACTATTTTCCCCGTAGAAATCGGTGAACATGATGCCTTCTTTGGCCAGGCTGTCAATATGAGGGGTTCGGTAGCCCATCATGCCTCTATTATAGGCACTGAGGTTAAACCAGCCAATGTCATCCCCCATGATGACTAGGATATTGGGTCGTTTAGGACCAGCAAAAGCAATATCTGTGGGTAGCCACGGCAGTATTCCCGACAGCACAAATAACAGGGAAAGAAGCATACAAATCCCTGCTTTCATAGCTTTTCGCATGAAAAAACTCCTCTTGTATTAGTAATAAATGATTAACCAGATAATTTGTCCTAAAAGGTCAAATTTTAGCTGAGATTGTTTTAACACACTGCTACTATAAACTATCCAACCCTTCAAACTGATCTAAAAAACGCAATTTTTTTTTCTTTACAAAAGTTTACTTTAAGGCTAATCTAATTGATGTAATTCCTTGGTGACGTTTCCCTAGCAAAATGTTTGGATTTAAACAAAAAATCGATCTTAGTTTAGACGAAAATAATTTTTGTTTTAAACATAATTATTTTGATAATTTTCAGGAATTTAGTAATTCTTTGCAACCGTTTAATGGTGAAATATTACACTTAAGTTCTGGAAAGTTTAAAGGATATGTTTCTCAGGTTTGCTCTAATCAGATGCAATTACTTTTACAACAGCATAGTTCGTTATTTTTATATAAAGGAGCTTGTCTTAATCATTTTGGCTTTAGTATTTCTGCTTTTCATTACGGTAGTTTATATTCCCATCAGTATCAGATAGATATAGATAGTATTACTATTGTTTATCCCAATAAAGAAGTAGCTTCGTTTCAACAAAAAAATCATAGTAATTATATCATCATTTTCCCCAATGAACTTCTCAATAATATTTGTGAAACCTTTGAGTTATTTGAGCTAAAAAGAAAACTAGATAATCGTTCTATTCCCCCAGTAGTTAAAGCAAATAATCAAAAAGTTGGATATATACGGCAATTATGTCATCAAATTTATCAAGTTTTATTTCAGAACTTTTCTCAACGATATTCCTCTAAAAGAAATTTGTTAGTTAATAAATTTGTCAGAGAAAAATTAGAAGAAGACATTGCAAAAATCATTCTGATTGCTATAGCAGAAGCAAGACAAATTAAACTTTCAAAACCACAGATAAAACGAAGTCATATCTTAAAAAAAGCAGAAGAATTATTCTTAAATAATCTCAAATTATCTATTACAATTCAAGATATATGTCAAGAATTAGAAGTTAGTAAAAGAACCTTAGAATATATCTTTAAAGACTATTATGAAATGTCTCCCAAAAAGTATTTTAAATATCTACGTTTGAATGCTCTGCATCAAGAACTTCAACAAAAAGATAAGAAGGTTAATCTCAGGGAAATAACTGAGGAATTTGGCTTTTATCACCGAGGACAATTCGCCAGGGATTATCATAAATTATTTGGTAAGTTCCCTTCAGAAATATTAAGAGAGTAAACGGTGCCTGGGACTCCCTAGCTGCCGGTCCATAACGACAATTGTTGCTCAGGGGTTGATAACTGAGAAGATTTAGATAATTTGAGCTAAGATGAGAGGGGAATGGTTAAACAGTCAAGAAAATGTCTAAGCTAATGACCTTTGAAGAAATGAAGCAGCATTATCAAGGGGAATGGTTATTGATTGCTTATCACAACCTGGATGAGCAGATGCAGGTGATAGACGGGGAAGTGTTAGCCCATTCTCCTGATCACTCAGAAATATATGAAGTTCTATCTTCGATTCCTGAACAACCCCTAGCCATTGAATATGTAGGAAAAATTCCAGAAGATGTGGCTTTTATATTATGACTGCTCACAGAATTTATCGCCTTAATCGACAGGGAAATTTACTGTGGTTGAGAGCATCAGTGGGACTTGCTAGGGAAAATCACATTGTTTTACGATTATTGGTCGATACAGGTTCAAGCTACACTGTATTGCCCCGTCTAATCTTAGAACGTTTAGGGTGTAACTTGCAACAACCCCGTCAAACCACTACAATTGTCACTGCTTCAGCTATTGTTAAAATGCCTATTGTCGCTGTTCCTTGGTTTAATTGCTTAGGAGTGCGTAAAGAGAACTTTTCTGTAGTAGCAATGGATTTACCTATGGGTTCTTTTACCAATGGACTACTAGGAATCGATTTTCTCAGAGAAGAAAAAGCCATTATTGATATTTTTAAAGGTGAAATTTCCTTGAGGGATAATTAGTCACAAAAAACAGGTAATAAATAGCTATCCCATAGAGTTGATTGGTTGTAGGGTGGGCAAGATGCAATAAGTTTGAGGATAATTAAGGAATTATCAAGACTTGCCCACCTTAATCATGATTATGGTGGGCAAAATTAACCTTTAAGTTGCCTCATCTTGTGTCTTAAGTATTTGCCCACCCTACAACTAGAATGTATATAGAATGTATTTGGAGATAGGGGGAGACTATGTTAACAGTCATTTCGCCCGAAAAAATGTATCTGTCAGCCGGAACAGTGGTGAAGTCACCCGCGACTTGGCAAACCTATCAAGCACTGTGCGATCGCAGAGGAAACCGTTCCCTCCCTCGCATTAAATACCGTTCTGGAGAAGTTCTACTCATGTCACCGTTACCGAAGCATGGACGGGAAGCGAGTTTGATTGCCGATATCATCAAAGTTCTTCTCGACCACTCTGGCCGTGAATACGATGCTTTTACCCCTGTAACCATGCAACTCCCAGAAGAAAGCGGTATTGAGCCGGACTATTGCTTTTATATTGACCATTGGCAAGAGATTTCGGGTAAGGAACGCATTGATTGGCGCAATGACCCACCGCCAGATTTAGTGCTGGAAATTGATGTCACCAGCTATTCCGAGGTGCAGGACTATCTACCTTATCAAGTGCCAGAGGTCTGGTTAGTTCGTGACCAGCAACTGCTCATTTACCAGCTTCAGGACAATAACTATAGTGCCGAATCACAAAGTCAGTATTTCCCAGAGGTGAATCTTGCTGATGTGGTTGCCCAATGTTTAACAATTGCCTATCAGCGCAATACCAGTGCAGCTATTCGCAATCTGAAACAATGGTTGAAAGAGTAGGTTTGCCGTCGGTTAACCATCCATAACTATCTTAAGCTAACATGAGGTTTTTATGCTTAAAACTGATACTCAGACTAAGTTACAGGAATTATATGAAACAGACTATCACTTATGGTTAGAAGAAACCATTAAACTTTTAAAAGAAAAAGAATTAAATCAAATAGATTTAGACCATTTAATTGAGGAATTGGAAAGCTTGAGCCGTAGAGATAAAGCCAAGGTTGTCAGCCTTTTAAAACGAATTATTATTCATCTCCTATTCTTAGAATTTTGGACAGAAGAAATTAAAAATAATCAAAATCACTGGGAAGCAGAGATAATCGCTTTTAGGGATCAATTAAATCGGCTATTGACGACTAATTTAAAGAACTATTTAGAAAGTGAATTAGAAATAGTTTATCAAAATTCAGTCAAGATTGCTGCTAAAAAAATGAATTATAATATTAATCAATTTCCTGAACAATGTCCCTATACTCTTGAGCAACTTTTAATTGACGAATGAAGATAGAAAACAGTAACCAGTGACCAGTTAACAGAGAAAAGTTATTACTTATGAGTAAACAGTTTAATAATCTCCAGAAAAATTATGCTAACAACTGAAAAACCTAATAACCCAAAAGCTGATCGAGTTGTTTTATATCATATTAGTTGGCAACAATTTAACAACTTATTAAACGACTTAGGAAATAGCCGTTCTGCAAGAATAGCTTATGATCAAGGAACATTAGAAATTATGACTCCTTTACCCGAACATGAATATTTTAAAGAAAGAATTAGCGATACAATTAAGGATGCTGCGGAGATATTAGAGTTAGATTTTGAATGTTTGGGATCAAGCACATGGAAACGAGAAATTAAACAAGCAGGGGTTGAACCTGATAACTGTTTCTACTTCCAAAACGAACCCTTAATTAGAGGTAAATTAACCTTTGACTTGAATCAAGATCCACCCCCAGATTTAGCGTTAGAAATTGATTTGACTCATAAATCTTTAGATCGCTTTCCAATTTATACTCGTTTAGGAGTTCCTGAACTATGGTGTTATGATTCAGGAAACCTAAAAATTTACCAATTAGCAGGAGAAGCTTACATCGAAACAGAAAAGAGTTTGATTTTTCCTAATCTCAACATTCAAGAAATTCCTACCTTAATTGAATCATACCGAAAGTTAGGAAGACGTGCTTTCCGAAAAGCCGTTAGAGAATGGGTGAAAAAACAAATTATGATTTAAGTCTTTTTCTCAATTTCAACTAAACGATAAAATTCAATATCATTAATATCTTTGAAAGAATGAATAAATTTTTCTTGATAACCTTTATTTTCTATAATTTCTCCATCTTCTCCTTTAGGGTTATCACGATGGGACTCTCCATAAAGGACATAAAGACAGTCAGTATTAAGTTTTTCTAATTTCTCTAAGTCTTTAATTTGCCATCTTCCCATATCTAATTTATTTTGAACAATATCTACCCCATATTGATGATATTGACTAGGAGGAATTTGAGCAAAAAATGGGATCATTATATAAGCATAAGTCCCGTAAACATGATCACTATAAATAATACATTCATAAGAAGTTTTATCAGCATAGCTAATGGTTTCTCCTAGAGTTGATAGCCAAACATCTGTATGCCAACGGGAATATTCAAATACATATCGCTGACAGTAAATAACTAAGTTAGCACACACAACTCCTATGAGCAAAAATGTAACAATTTGTTTCCAAATTCCTTTAAAAAAGTCAGTTATTTCACCAACAGCATAACCAGAAATAATCGCAAATAATGGAGTGACTACTAAAGTTCTAACGGCACTATCTGGAGAGATAAAAGCTGCGGGAATAGGATAGAATATCAACCACAAATATAATACCCATTTGTAAGATTTTTTTTCTTTAATTAGTAATAATAAACCCAGCAAAATCAAAGGAATTTGAAAGACGTAAAGTCCTCCCATATTATTAATTTTATGACGAGGACTGGGGTCACCTTCAAAAAATAGGAAATCGGGACTAAAATAGGAAAAATAATCACTAACTATTTTATTGATATCTGTTTGAATTCCTACCGTATTGGCTCTTGCCATTCCTTCAGGGGATAGTTGATAGATAAGTTGAGGAATAAACAGGATAGAAAAAGTAATAAAAGCCCAAAATGTATAATATCTATTCTTCCAAAGGTGTTCCCAATATATAGTCGCTAATCCTAACAAAAATAAGGGAATGAAAACTCTAGCAGAATTATAAGTATAGATATTAAGAGCAAATAAAAAACTAGCTCCAATTAACCATTGAGGACGTTTAAAACTCTTGAAAAATAAGAATAAACTTAAACAAAATAGACAGGGAACTAAAATAGCTCGAAAAGTGACACGGCTAAAATGAATATGCCAAGGTAATATAGCTAAAAATAAAGCAGATAATAAACCAACTTTTTGATTAAAAATTTCTTTACCCAGATGATAAACAAGGAAAACCGTTAAGGTTCCAATGACAGCAGAGGTAATTCTTGCTCCAAATGGGTTTAATCCAAATACTTTAATAAAAGGAACCATGAGGTACATATAAAGTCCTTCACGGTAATCATTAGCTGATTTAAAATACCAAGGTAAAAACTCTCCATATTGATCCCTTAAGGTGTGAAGAATTGAATAAGCATCGTAAGCATTTGACGCTTCATCGGTAAAAAAACCATTGGGTATGGTTCCCAGAAATATCACTCTTAATAGTAAAGCGGTAATTAAGATACCCGGCAAATAGAGGGAAGTGATTTTTAATTTCTTTAGCATTTTAAAATTGAATATTATAGGATGATCAAGAACAAAAAATTAGTAAACTATCTATTATTTCAAAATTTTTCTACCTTGACACTTATCAGCAACATATTCAGAACTGATCTCAAATTCTCCTTGCAGGGAATAATTACGAGGTGGATGAAAATAGGAACTGTAGAAAAAAGTATGAGGTGCTTTACCAACTAAACAAACTGATTGACCATCTTCTATCTGCTCAAGCACTTCTTGGGAAACATTAGCCTTGATATAATCTGATAAAGGAGAAAAGGAAGGCTTAGTAAAAAAGTAATTGGTTTTCTCCATAAAAATAAACATAAAACCGGCTGCAACTAAGGCAAAATATTGCGGTTTAACAATTCGTTTATCAGGTAATCTTTCTAGGTTGTGACACACTAAATAACAATTTAAAGCCACAAAAACGATCATCCAATACATATAATATCGAAGTTCATAAGCTTGAGGCATCAATGGTGTCAATGCTGTCATAATCATCATCAAAATTATCGCCATTTTAGTCTGATGATTGAAGTTTCTAATGCACAAATAAATAAATAAACCTAGGTTGAATAAGACGTAACCTCCAAAGTAACCACCCACTCCAAATTTTTCTTCATCCCAGGAAATAAAATCCATACCTAAAGTCCAGGGCCAAGGTCTTCTGTCATCAAACGCATTAATTTCTAAGACAGATTTTCCCCAGCGCAAATGTGGAGGCAGCTTTCTTAAACTTTCGTGCATAAAATTAGGGGGGGCTTCTTGATGATTGAGAACGATACCAGCAATCTCAACTTTAACAGGATAAAATGGGTTTTGATAGACAATAATATTTTTGATGGGGGTTGCAAAAACGACTAAACTTGCTGCTAAACATAACAAGAAACTCTTGATAGCACGAGGTACATTTATTTGTCTATTTTCATTTGTTTGACCATATTTTAAAATTACTTGTGGTAAAACCCCCAGTAACGTGATGAAAACCACAGGGATTAATTGAAATTTAATGTGGGCTGCCCCGGCAGCTGAAGCAATAATCAGGAGAAAAGTTTTGTTATTTAAGGGAATTTTATTAAGGTAAAGTAGGTAAGTTGTCAAAATTAAAATAGAAACACAGACATTTCCTGGCAAATCAATATAGCTTCTTGCTGCGTGCATATGAACCATTGGCACAGCTAATAAGGAAATAGTTGCCAAATAAAAAGGAATTTTCAGATAAAATTTTAGATAAGATATAAGAGTAACTAAACTGAAAAAAGCGAGTAAATTAGTTGCTTCTGGTCTTTGAAAGATTTTCCAAAAAAGTCCTTGTAAAAAATTGGCTAATAGGGGGAATCCTTTGAGACGATGCTCTAAATTATATTCAAATGTGTATTGTTCGGGGGAAATAATGCCCCAAATTCTCGCAGCAAAAGGAAGATGATACATATAGGCATCTCCCCCATAGTTACCATCAAAAAAGCTAATTAAAAAAATAGAGACTAATACAGCAATAGAACCGACTATTAACAATCTTTTCAGGGTAAAAAAAGAAAATATCTTAGCTATAAAACTATTAGGCGTTTTGATTTTTTGTAAAATAGGAAAACTCATAATAAGTAGTCCTACTATTCCTAAAAAAGCTCTAATTTTTCGTAGCAATGAGCCATCAATATATCCGAAATAACCAATGATTCCCAACATTAATGCTAAGGAGATAAAAACTAAACCTAGAAGTGTCGTTTTTTGCTCTCTTAATCTAAAAACAAAAGGAATATTTTTAACGGTTGGCATACCAGCGTATACTAAGGATGATACACTTAAAATGGCGATGCCGAAGATGAAACTAATTAGAGGAATTAACATAATTTTGATATTTTAGCTTATTGTAGTCTGGATTAGAATTAATTTCTAATCCAGGTTAAAACTTATTCTTAGTGCTAGAATCAAATACTATATATAAAGATTAGTCGGCAAGTCTTTAAAGTTAGAAATCTCAGTAATTTTTGCTCCTTTAACTGACAAGCTATCATCAAAAGTTTCGTTAAGAAAATCAAAATAGAGATCAATTTTTGCCGTTTCAGAAAGATGAATTACCCAGTCACGATAACTAGAAGCCAATAAATTACTATAAGCGTGATAACGGAAAATAGGTTTGTCCCCTATTTTAACACCACAGGTTAAGTCATTGTCGGTTCCTTCTGCTGTAAAAATAACATCAATTAAGTAACGTCCTTTATCCAAAATTAAAGGCGTTTTTAAGCCAATAGAACCCTTTTCTTTGGTTTGAAAATCTGATGGGTCTAAAGTGGTTATTTCCTGAAAAGTAAAAGGAGGATGATAAGCTACTTCTGATAAACGTTCTTGATGAATGTAAAGATTATTTCGGATACCGACTCCTGGGGGATAATCTTTAGCATTTTCAATGGTTTGATAGGTGTTCAAGTCAATAGAAATATACCCTTTTTCTAGCAAGAAATCTAAACAACGAGTATCTTCTGGTTGGGTTTCTAAAATTAAATGAGGTTTAGCAGATTCAATGGTTTTTGTCATACCTTTAATGGCATCAAATTCGGCTCCTTCGATATCCATTTTTACTACATTAGGGACTAATTTAGTATGGTCAACAAAATCATCTAAAGCAATAGTTGAAACCTCATAACCTTGAGTTCCTGTTGATTGTTCTGCGTAGATACTATCGTTGAGATGACTACCTAAATAAATGGGAACTTTGCTGTAGGATTTGTAATAAACTGCAGCATGAAATAACTGCACATTACTACACCCACTCAGGACAATATTGCGCTGACATTTATCTACAATACGAGGACTGGCTTCAAAGGAACAAACCACCCCTTTTGGTCCTACCATACGAGACATGACGGTGGTTAAACCGCCGAAGTTGGCTCCCACATCAAAAACCACATCCCCAGGACGGCATAAGTCTCTTAAGGCTAATTGTACAGGAGGTTCCCAAAAGTTGCCTTGATACCAAGGAGAAATGCCATACATTCGGACTTCTTCGAGTTTTTGATTGAGTCCTAATTGTTGATCAATCTCTGGTGCTAACCCTTTACTTAGTTTGGCTTTTAACCATTCTTTAAGTTGTTTCATGATTCAGATTTCTCCACTTTAGTTAACCATAAAAATGCGTGTTGTTCGTGACGATTATCGTTAAAAATTCGATAATCTGGCTTTAGACCTAAACTCTTTGTTTCATCCCAGGTAGCTAAATGTTCTTGTTCGATTTGTTTAGCTAAGTTACGGGTTTGCAAAACTTTTCCTAATGGTGAAAATCGAGATAATTTAGGCATCCAATCTAAAGAACGATAAGCTTTTAATAAGGTTTCAATACCTTTGAAATACTGTAATGCTTTTGATTGGGGATTAATTTCTTTTAAGTACAAACTGAGATTATAAGCATATTCTAAATCGCTACTGGTATGACCACAATAGGATTTACGATAGGCGAGAGATAGGTAAATTAATTGCTCTAATTCTTCTGCACTACGATTGGCAAAAGCATAGCGAACACCGGCTAAACTGCGATGCACATACCAAGCTCTCATATCCTCAATTTCAGCAGCCGGACTTTGGGTGGTTCTTTCGTCGGGATAATTCCAGAAAACCCCTAAGTTTCTATCAATAACTTTGCTTTTAATATGGGGTAAGATTCGACTCTTAAATTCTGTATCTCCTGCTCCTCGAAACGTACCATCATAGTAACCAAAACGGTCATGAATTGAGCGACGATATAAAGCACCTACCCAGGATAAATAACAGGTTTCTAGATAGATTAAATCCTGTTGGTAAGGGGTACGATTATAGGGCATAACATCGCTCACCCAGTTGCCTTTTTTGTCCACATTGGTGACTAAACTATGACCAATAACCCAATCAATGTCTGGGCTTTTATCTAACTCATTGGCTAAGGTTTCTAAGGCATTCGGTAAGATGGTTTCATCCACACCCAAGAACGATAAATAAGGAGATTTTGCTAAAGAAATGCCTCGATTCCAAGCAGTTTGAATCGTCTCTCTGGCTTGCGATCGCACGTAAAGAATCGGTAAATTTAACTTTGGGGCTAGTTCTTTAAACACTTCGTATTCATCACCAGGAGAACCACTATCCACTAAGATAATTTCTCCATCTCCTGAGTGCATCACGGTTTGATGTTGTAGGGTTTTGAGGAATAAGGGCAGTTTATCGGCCGCATTGTACAAAGAAACGATGACACTGACGCGATACTGAGACTTGTCTCGACGATCATCAACGATTTCATACTCCCATTCTGAGTTGTGTAAGTTATCTTGACGGGCTTTTTCAATGAAATCATAACACCGTTCTTCCCGTTGCCCTGTTTTGCCGTACATGGCATCGACTACCTCGGCTTCACGGGTAAATCCTTTCTCTTGCAACACTCTCAGGACGTAGGGAAGATCCCCGAAGCGATCGCCGTCTAAAAGCCTTAACCCCCTTAACTTATAGGTTGCAGCCACTAACTCATTACCCCGCAATTCTTCTAAACGGGAAATTTCTCGCCAAGCCCGAACACGGTCGATGCGATAGCCGTTTTTCAGTTTATCACGCCATCCTTGTTCTTCTGACCCAAAAGCTGAGGCAAGTTTCCAACATTCTTTAACTTTATTGCCTAAGTCTTTCTGATTCAATTCTGAGGCATTGAAGGTGTATTTATAGCGTTCAAATAATTGAGGCGACTTTAAGGTTTGAGCAGTTTTCGTTTCTTCGAGAGGTCGTTTGAGTTTATCTTTAGTTTGGGCTAAGGTCTTTTTCAGTTGTTTATAACTGGGTTTAATTTGGGCTTTAATCTGTTTCTTGACTGCTTTAACCGCAGGAATTTTTGATAAACTAAAACCACTTTGACACGATTGCCAATAAGACCATAATTGACTGTACCATTGGGCTAATTCTTCTTGAGTTTCTAGATGAGAAGCCGTAGAACAATTATAAATATCTTCTAAATTGGGATCACTTACCTCTAAATTAGCGTTTGATAATTGATTGACTAAATGCTGTCGATAGTCTTCATAATTATCTAAAACCCTTTGAACATCAGGAAGACAGGCATAAATATCATCAATATCGATGGTAACAAAAGGAACCTCTGGAAAAGTTTCTTCGAGAAAACGACAAACTCCGGCACCATTTCCAACGGCGGTAGGACAACCGGAAAATAGAGATTCTAGGGCTAATAAATTTAGAGTATCGTATCGAGAAGGTAGGACAGTTAAGGATTTATTCGCAAATAATTCTGTTAATTCTTCCCGTTTCATGGGAGGACACATCACCAGATTACTCTGACGATGCTGCATCATTTGTTGCAGATAAGTTTGAGAGGATTTTGTATTGTTATAGTTATAACTATGGGGACCAATAATTTGCGCTTGACTATAGCTAGTTTCTGGCAACCACCACACTAAATCAATGAAAATATCGGGGCCTTTCCGTTTTTCTGTTCTTCCAATAAAGTTAACGCTAGGTGGCTTAACTGAGGGCAAACATTGAGTGGGTCTAGGTAGATCGAAAAAATGTAGAGGGTTATAGTAATAACTGTCAAATGCTTCGATATCTTCTCGCCATTCATCGAGATAACTTTTGCTAATTCCGTAACGAATATCCACCACTTTGTACTGCATTTTTTCTTGCAGATCAAGGGGAATATTCGCCTGTCCCCAGTCAAACCAATCTAAGCGAAGGGTTTTTGATATTTTACCGTGCATTGATAAAGCAATACGGTTAAATGTGACACCATATTGTTTTAAAGCTGGTCGTAAAAAGATGCCCCATTGTTCATAATCTGGAACATCAATTATATCAAATTGTTGATTTTCAGCCGAAGCCGCAATATTACTGGCCATGGCAAAAGCCCGCTCTACCCATTTAGGCGGTGTTACTTCAAAAAAGTTTTTAAAGTCACTAATTAAAAATTGCTCTTTATAGGGAATCGCCGTTGCATTGGTCGGTCTAGGAGTGTTTAAGGGTTCTTTTTCAGCAATGTAATAGAATTCAATTTGAGGATTTTTTTTAATAATACTGCGATAAAAGGTTTGACCACCGCCAACCTTACTAAATAAATCGAAATCAGCAATCAGGACTTTCATAAGATACTAATTAATCATTTTAATCACTTTTTTATAGTTTGGCCTTGGTTGACAGAATCAATTAATTCTTGGGTTAAGGCTAATGATGGCATCCGTAAAATGTTAGGCACAACTTGAGCGTTTGTCAACTTGTTGGCTAGGAAGTTAGTAAGTTTAATGTTTAACCTCAAATTAGTTTACGAGAACTAATCTAAGATTACGGGGTTTTGGTCATAGAAAATACAGTCTAAATTAGCTATCAATGCTGTTGCTGACGTTGATTCATTCCCAAAAGTTCCCTGAGAAGTCAGTTGTCAGTTATCAGTTGTCAGTTTTGTAGTTTCTTATTGAATACACAACTATCAAATATTAAAAGAAATTCTAACACTACACATTATTATGCCTATCCCAATATTGTGCTGCAAAAAGTATCATAAACATTCAACACAAATATCGAAAACTTACGTCATACCAAATCCGATTTAGATACCCCCTTTTAAAATTGATAGCTTTAAAGCTTGAAAACCCTTCTGCCTTCTGCCCCCTGCCTCCTGCCTCTCCTAGAAGATAAGATGGGTCCCGGAACCGGATTTGGTATCAGATGGGGGTGTGGGAGGTGTGGGGGAGCAGAGAGAGAAAATGGGACTTCCTCCTCTGCTTCCTCTGCCTCCGGGAGCCTCCCTCAACTGAAGCGTTTCGAGCTTAACCGAGTAGTATTGTCTTGCCTCTTGCCTATCCTCACCAGAAGACTTTTTCAGCAAACCCTACTTAACCGATAAATCTTTCAATTGTGCCACTGCTGATTGTAAAGCCGTAACCCGATCGCTAACTTGGTGATGGGCAGGAACTCGATCTAAGAGATTGAATTTTTGCAGTCTTTCTTGAACTTTACCTTCTCCACCAACGATGAACACTTCTAAACCCTTAGCATAAGCATCATCAATGGTTTTCTCTAGTGCTAGAGTTGCCGTCACACCCAACAAAGGAACATCCGTTAGGTCAATGACTAAGATTTTGTAGTTATCTAAAATGGCTTGACGTTGGGTGATAGCTTTCGCTGCACCGAAACTCATCGGACCACTTAAGTCTAACAACATAATTTGACCTTTTCCATCCTGGAGTAAATGTTTAGCAATGTCACAGGAGATGGTTTCATCTTCGTGGGTATCAATAGCTTTGACTGCGTCTGCTTGAATATTGGCCAATTTTTGAATGGTTAAAACGTTGGCCACGAATACCCCTAACCCTACCGCAATAATTAAATCATAGAAGACTGTGAGTAACATCACCCCATACATGATGGATGCTGCTTTCCAAGACAGTTTATGGGCGCGTCCGAGAAATTTCCAGTCAATAATATCGATCCCCACTTTAAAAGCAATACCGGCTAACACTGCTAAAGGAATACTTTGAGTTAAGGGGGCGGCCCAAAGGACAACAATTAATAAAATGAAGGCGCGAGATAAACCCGATAAAGCCGTTTGCCCTCCCGCTTGAATATTAACGACGGTTCCCATGGTAGCACCGGCACCGGGTAAACCCCCACATAACCCAGAAACTAAGTTAGCTACCCCTTGACCAATTAATTCTTTATCAGATTTATGTTGCGTTTGGGTTAAACTATCAGCAATAACTGCGGTTAATAGTGCGTCAATACAGCCTAACATCCCTAAAACTAAGCCATCGATAATCATCACATTGACTTGTTCTAGAGTAAAGGTGGGCATCACTAAAGAGGGGAGTCCAGTGCTAAACTCAGGGATGGTTTTAATATTGGCTTCGGAAAAGAAGAAAATAGAAATTAAGGTACAACCAATTAACGCCACTAACTGAGGGGGTACATATTTCTTCAGTTTGGAGGGCATTAAAAATAACACTGCTACGGTTAACACCCCTAAGATGACTTCACCCCTATGGGGACCGAGAGACTCTATGACAGTAGGCACATTTTTCAGGGCTGCAATCACCCCTCCTTTGGGGTTAGTAGTGCCTAACAACGGTCCAAATTGCAGGATAATCAGAATTAACCCAATACCGGACATAAAGCCAGAAATAACGGTATAAGGCATCAAGGTAATATATTTGCCCAGTTTTAGTAAGCCGAAGAGAATTTGAAAGACTCCCGCTAACATAACCACGGTAAAAGCCATGTATAGTCCGTTTTCAGGATTATCTGCGGTTAATTTGGTAACAACGGCTGTCATTACCACCGTCATTGGCCCGGTGGGTTCGGAGATGAGGGTAGGGGTTCCTCCAAACAAAGCAGCGAAAAATCCGATTAAGACTGCACCCCATAAACCCGCAGCCGGACCGGCACCCGAAGCAACCCCGAAGGCCAGGGCCATGGGAAGGGCGATCACGGCTGCGGTTACCCCGCCAAAGATATCCCCCTTGACATTCCTAAAATGAATTCGATTGGTTATTTGCATAGCTCAATGTGACAAACGTTACTAAAAGTTTTTTGTGTTAAGTTGATGTTTGAGTATTATTTCCTATGAAAATTTGGGAGCAATTGACAAACACAAACATCTGAAACCGCCACAGGAAAGGTAACAAGCAATCAGCTAATTATTCAAGGCGGGGTTTGTCTATTTCTCAACCTTAATAGCCAGAGTTATTTGTTGAATGAATAAAAACCTCCCCTCTTCCATTCCTTTTGGATGAGTTAATCGTATGCTTTAAGGCGACTTTTTGTAAAGGATAATTATTGAACACACCCCATCTAAATCAAAGATTATAGATGGGGATTCATTGGCACCCAGAAAGTTGTAAACTTCTAAGTGTCTCCAGAGTTACTGGTGTCCGCAGTGTATTTGTAGAACTTTGGCTAACAAATACC
>JASJDD010000270.1 GCA_030065735.1 Crocosphaera sp. | reverse complement strand
CTGGCAATTACGCTTATGAGTAGCTTGAGCTAATTCGTCATCCCATTAAAATCCCCGTTCGCTCCACTGCCACCCCTTAAAAGGAGGTGGCTATTTCTCGCTCACAGTTTTTTGGGTATGATTTTTTTTGCTTTAATTATTACCAATTGGGGGGGAAATTTTCCCCCTTTTTCTATGGCAATTGTTCAAGCGTTAATTAATTGTTCTAACTCCTCTATAATTGTTGGAAATTGATTCATGGTTTTTGATAAGTTTTCTAGGTCTAATTCTTGTAGTTGGGTGGTTAAAATAGTTGCATAATTGATTAAAGGATAATAATTGTATTCTTTTCCTAACTTGTTTAATTTTTGGGCAAATTTTTTTAAATCACGACTAATCATCGTTTGACATAAAGTTTTCCAGATAGATTCTTCTTGCTTTAATTTTTCTAATACTTTTGGTAAAAGGTCTTTGTTTTCTACTATTTCTGTGAATAAATCATGGTTGGTAACCCCTAATGATTGATCACTAAAACTAGCTGAAATTGAGTGAGGAAAAATTTCTTTAAATTTAGAAACTAATTCAGAACGACTAACAGGTTTTCTTAAAAATCCTTCACATATTTTGGTTAGTTTTTCTTCTTCTCCTTGTAATAAAGAAGCAGTAATGATGATCAGGGGAATATGTTTAGTTTTGGGATTTTCTTTCAACAATTTTGCTGTGGTTTCTCCATCTAACTTCGGCATTCTTAAATCCAGTAAAATTAAATCAGGTAGATAGCTTAAAGTTTTATCAATGGTTTCTAAACCATTCGTAGCAAAAATAAGCTGATGATTAGTATTCATGAAATATTGTTCAATTAACTCAGAATTGGATGAAGTATCATCAACCACTAAAATCGTCATTTTTGGAAACTGATCTAAATTATTATCTAATTCTTTAATAGTCTGATTGATGTCCATATTCTGGTTTTGGATAATGGTAAGGTTAGGAAAAATAAAGGTAAAAGTAGTGCCTTTTCCTAGTTCACTTTTTAAATTAATGGTTCCGTTTAACATTTCTGTTAATTTTTTAGTAATGGTTAATCCTAACCCTGTTCCTTCATATTTCTTGGTACTGTTTCCTTCGACTTGAAAAAAAGAGTCAAAGACTTTATTCAGTTCTTGAGTTTCTATTCCTATTCCTGTATCTTTTATAATAATTTTAATAGTTGTTTGTGATGGATGATTAATGGGATCACTGGGAAGTAAGTTATTAACTTGAATAAGAACAAATCCTTTGTCGGTAAATTTAATAGCATTACCAATGACATTAAAAAGAATCTGACGTAAACGAACTTCATCAAATAAAATTTGGGTCGGGAAAAAAGCATCAATTTCTAATCGTAAGTCAATGTTTTTTTGTTGTGCTTTATGTAAAAAAATATAATAAATTTCTTCAATTAGTAAGGGTAAATTAACCACTTCATAGCTCAAAGAAAATTTTCCTGCTTCTATTTTAGATAGATCCAAAATATCATTAATTAATGCGAGTAACGTTTTACCGGCTGAATTAATAGCCAGAAGATGGGAACGGGAACGACTATCATGAACAGAGTCTAATAATAAATCACTAAACCCTAAAATTGCATTCATCGGAGTTCTAATTTCGTGACTCATATTCGCTAAAAATTCACTTTTTGCTTGATTCGCTAATTCTGCTTTTTCCTTTTCTATTTCTAATGCTTCCGTTCGTTCTTGAACTCTTTTTTCTAATAGTTGAAATGCCTCTTTTAATTGTTTTGACATTTTATTAAAATTCTCAATTAATTCCCCTAATTCATCCTGGCGATCAAGCTTAATTTCTTGATAGTTTCCACTGCTGATATTTTTAGCACTTTCATTGAGTTTCAAAATGGGATATGTTAGCCATTTTGCTGTTAAAATTCCTATGATAATTGCTATCAATAAAGCAACAGAAGAAAAAAGAATAGTATTACGAGTATTAAGATTAATTTGAGCAAGAAAATCTGATTCAGGAACCACTAAAATAATTAACCAATCTAACCCAAATTGATCTTGCCAAGGCACAACTTCAACAAATTGGTAATCGCCTTTTATATTAAAGCTTAATTGTTCTCGTTTTTTTATATTATTAAATGTCTGAAATTTCTTTTGTAGATAAATTGTTGTTTTTTGTATTAAGGGATCATTGCTGTTAATAGCAGCGAGACGTTGAGGTTGATTATTAATAAGTATAAAAGGATTTTGTTGTGCTGAACTCGCCACTAAATTTCCTGAGCGTTCTATGATATAAGCTTTTCCTGATTGACCAATAGTTAAACTACGTAAAAAGTCACTAATTTGGGCAATAGTTAAATCCGTTGCTAGTATTCCTTGAAAGGTATTATTTTTATCATAATAAGGTTGACCAATGGTAATAGCTAAAGTGGGAGAACTCACCCAAGAATAAATCTCAGTCCAAGCAGGTTTATTAGCTTTTTGAGGTACTTGATACCAAGGACGAACACGGGAATCAAAATCAGGAGAAACCCTTAATAACTTTCCTCTTTTTCCTTGAGTATTAACGTCATAAGTTCGTAAATTACCACTGAATTCTGTAACTTGATAAGATAAAGTTCCGTCATCATTAACAGCTAAACCCACAAATTCACCTTTTTTGTTGCCAAATTGAATATAACTGATTAAATCAAAAACTTTGCTTTGCCTCCAAAAATGTTCCTCCATCGTCTCCAGATTATTAAGATCCAATTGTTCTAAATCTAAAGCATTTTTATTGAGTTGATTGACTAAATAAGGTGCTTCTAAATAAGTTTTAAGTTCAGTGTATATTTGTTGATGAATTTCTTCCATTAATTGAGTAACTAAGTCATTAATGGTTGCTTTTCCATTGCGAAAAGATAAATAACCAATAATACTAACAATCCCTAAAATTTGTAAGACAAAGGGAATAATAATGACCATTTGTAAGGGTATTTTTTTTAGGTATTTTTTGACTTTCCAAGTCATTACTTTAATCCATATTTACAAACAATTTTTAATTAAATCAGGAATAGTATTAACAATAATAATAGGAATTTTTAAACGCTTAGAAACTTCCTCGACACTCAGATCATCTAAAAAGACTGTATCATGAGCTTTTAACATAATAGAGGGTAATAAAATAGCATTTCCTAACTCTCTATTTTGCAATTTTGAGGCAATATCTTGTCCTGTTAATAACCCCGTAACAGTAATTTCTTGTCCCCAATATTCACTATTTAATGCAGCTAACTTAACCGTTAAATTTTCTACATTATTTAATTGTTTAATTAAGGGTTGAAATGCTTTTTCTACTGCATTACCTACGACCCAAGTTAAGTTTTTTGGCTTGTTTATTTTTTTGGGTAATAATTGTTTAGCTGTGGTTTGGAATTCTTTAATAAATCGACGAATAGAACCTACACCATTTCCAATTTGAGGATAGTCTTCGTAATGAGATTCTGGGGGTAATTCTTGTTGAGCAATTAAAAACCATTCATCAGCTAACCAAGCAAAATGACTATTAAATTTTTGATAAAATTCCTGTTGTAAAATTTGTACTTGTTTAATTACTTCTTTGGCTTTTTCTTGACTAACAGGGATTAATTCATCTTCTGTAGGACGAAACTTAGTTAACCCCACAGGAACCACTGCTGCTGATAGAATAGTCGAAATTTCTCCTAAATAAAACTCTGCTAAATCTTTCAAGGTTTTTTCTAAATGTATACCGTCATTAATCCCAGGACATACCACAACTTGAGCATGAATTTGTAGCCGTCTTTGTTGAAACCATTTAAACTGTTCTTTAATTAATCCGGCACGTTCATTTTTTAAGAGTTTTATTCTAATATCAGGTTCCGTTGCGTGTACCGAAACATATAAAGGAGATAATCGCATCGTTTCCATACGTTGCCATTCTTGTTGGGTTAAATTCGTTAAAGTTAAATAACTGCCATAAAGAAAACTTAAACGATAATCATCATCTTTTAAATATAAACTATCTCGTTTTCCTGGAGGTTGTTGATCAATAAAACAAAAAGGACAACGATTATTACATTGAATCAACCCATCAAATAAAGCCGTTTCAAACTCCAACCCTAAATTCTCATCGTAGTCTTTTTCAATTTCAAGCTGATGCAGTTTTCCTTGACTATCTAATACCTCTAAGTCTAAAAATTCATCAGCACACAAAAAATTATAATCAATTAAATCACGAGGTTTTGTCCCATTAATAGAAACAATAGCATCCCCCACTTCAAAGCCAATTTCCTCGGCGATAGAACCCGGTAAAACAGCTGTAATTTTAGCAGGACGAATAGAAGATAAAGTCATAAGTAAAATGTAGAATGTAGAATGTAGAATGTAGAATTATAAATTGGTAACAAATCCAACAAACGATGTAAGCAAGTTATTATTCTCTTGATATTATTAGAATTTTCAAAAAATTTAAGATTTTTACAATAGTATCTCTAGAAAAATCTTGTTAGATTTAGGAGTGAATGGTGATCGTCTGGATTGTTATGTGTCCTCACAATGGAACTTCCTACCACGATCATACATGAACGGGTTGAGTCCAAGGCAACAGGAAAAAGGCAACAGGGAATAAATTATTCAAGTTAGCGACTACTGATTCCTGACTCCTGACTCTTACCAAAACCCGACATATTGATGAATGCTTAGAAAATGTCAATGAACCTTGCTAATTTTCCTTGGTTAACCACCATTATTCTCTTTCCCATTGTAGCAGCCTTATTTATACCCATTATTCCCGACAAAGATGGTAAAACCGTGCGTTGGTACGCCTTAACCGTGGGTTTAATCGATTTTGCTATTATTGTATATGCTTTTTATACCGGCTATGACCTCAGTAACCCCAACCTACAGCTAGTGGAAAGCTATGCTTGGGTTCCCCAACTGGACTTAAAATGGTCTGTGGGGGCTGATGGGTTAGCCATGCCCCTTATTTTATTAACTGGGTTTATCACGACTTTGGCAACCATGGCCGCTTGGCCAGTGACGTTTAAGCCCAAACTCTTTTATTTCCTGATGTTAGCCATGTACGGGGGACAAATCGCCGTCTTTGCCGTACAGGATATGTTACTCTTCTTCCTAGTGTGGGAATTAGAATTAGTTCCGGTTTACTTAATCCTCTCTATCTGGGGTGGAAAACGCCGTCTATACGCAGCCACTAAGTTCATCCTCTACACCGCAGGGGGTTCCTTGTTTATTCTGGTTGCTGCTTTAACCATGGCCTTTTTGGGGGATACCGTTACTTTTGATATGACAGCGATCGCTGCTAAAGATATCCCGTTGAAGTTACAATTATTCTTGTATGCTGGCTTCCTCATCGCCTACGGGGTCAAGTTACCCATCTTTCCCCTTCATACTTGGCTACCGGATGCCCACGGTGAAGCCACAGCCCCGGCCCATATGTTACTGGCGGGTATTCTCTTAAAAATGGGGGGTTATGCCCTTCTACGGATGAATGCGGGAATGTTACCGGATGCCCACGCCTATTTTGCTCCAATTTTGGTCATTTTAGGGGTGGTAAATATTGTCTATGCGGCGTTAACCTCCTTTGCCCAACGCAACTTAAAACGGAAGATTGCCTATTCGTCTATCTCTCACATGGGGTTTGTGTTGATCGGGATTGCTTCGTTTACTGATATTGGACTCAGTGGGGCCATGTTACAGATGATTTCCCACGGTTTAATTGGGGCGAGTCTCTTCTTTATGGTGGGGGCAACCTATGACCGTACCCATACCCTGATGTTAGATGAAATGGGGGGTGTTGGCAAGAAGATGAAGAAAGTGTTTGCTATGTGGACCACTTGTTCGATGGCTTCTTTAGCCTTACCGGGAATGAGTGGCTTTGTGGCAGAATTAATGGTATTTGTAGGCTTTGCCACCAGCGACGCTTATAACTCTACCTTCAAAGTGATTATCGTCTTTTTAGCTGCGGTAGGTGTTATTTTAACCCCCATTTATTTACTGTCCATGTTACGGGAAATGTTATACGGACCTGAGAATGAAGAGTTAGTGTCTCATACTAAACTTATTGACGCAGAACCGAGGGAAGTGTTTATTATTGGGTGTTTATTAATTCCCATTATTGGCATTGGTTTGTATCCCAAAATTGTCACCCAGATTTACGATGCAACCACCACACAACTTACGACAATGTTGCGTCACTCTGTTCCTAGTTTAGTGGAAGAAGTAGAAGTTGCTTCTCGCTATGATATGGCAGTTAAAGCGCCGATGATTAAATAGGAATTTAGCCTATTTAGATGATTAAAAAGCCTACTAAAAGTAGGCTTTTTTATTTCTTTCCTGGTGATTTATAGATATAATGACTGGTATTAATCGTAATTTAACCCTAGATATAAGACATATTCCTAAACATCTTCCTAATACACCAGAAATGCTTAGATTATTAAACAAAGACGGTTTTGTTCATATATTTAAAGATAAAGCAACCATGAAAAAAGTTGCACAAGCTATCATCAATCAAGGAGAATTTACCGGAGTGATTCGTGGACACGAAAGATATGGTCTTTATTTCAGTGAACCTATCGGTTATAGACTTAGTATTGATGGAACTCAAATTCCTTTGTATTATGGTGAAATAAAAGTAACAAGGAACAAATATCATGTTATCCCCCGAACTCGACCTAGTTAATAATTGGATTTTAACTGAAGTTTGGATTGATTCTACAGCTATCCCTCCTTATATTCTCCTATTATTAGGAGATGATCAAGGTAATTTTGCTATTTACGATCCCAAAGAAAATTATCAGCTTGTTTTCGCTTGTTTTAGTTATGAAGAAGCAAAATTATGGTTATTAGAAGATGAATATGAAAGAGTTGAAGGGAGAATTTTAATTGAAAAAGTTGGTTCTACCGAATCTGTCATGTAAATTATTAAAACTACGAGTTTTTAATGATACAATGAAATAAAATCTTCCCAAGCGAATTCAATTTCTGACAATGCTATTAAACTATAATCCCCGTCATTGTTTACCCTCTGCTGAAGATTTACCAGACTCTGATGATACTCCTGTGGATAACGAATTACATATCTTAGTTGCC
>JASJDD010000269.1 GCA_030065735.1 Crocosphaera sp. | reverse complement strand
TAGGACAAGGTTGTGCTGTCGCACGTTGATATACTTGTCAAAATTCATCCCCACCTAAAATGTGGAAATCTTTGATAGTATTTTTAGGTGGGGACTTCTTTTGACATTTTTGTTAAAAATTGACATAAGTTCACCGCTAATAGTGTAAACCTAAAATCGGATAAACCCAAAATAGGTTATTACTAATATACTTAGAACACCTTAAGAATATAAATACTCTTGAAATCGCTTTCTTAACTGTTCAATCGTCAAATTTTGGGTTAAAAACTCAACAAAAGCTTGACCAAATGCCCAAGCATTGTCTTGACTCCCTCCAGAATTATTTAATAACAATGGCCACAAAGATAACAGATCAAACTGTTTAATATCAACCTCATCCGAATCAAACAAACAGAAGAGATCATAAGCCATTTGTAACTTACCCACAACAATCGGTAATTGCTCTACCGGTATCTGTTCCGCTAATAAATAAGCTAGAGTAGAAGAACCTGTACTTAAAGTCGAAAGAAACTGTAAGACAGGACTTTTTAATAAAGCGGTTATTCCTTCCGTTGTACTCAGTCGTAAAGTACAAGTTTCAATAATTTTTGCAGCAGCAACAGAACGGGCTTCTTGTTGTTGTAAAAAACGGGCTAACCTTAATTGTTTTGAGGGTTTAATGGACGCTAATAAAGTATTAGTAAAAACATCAATCCCCCAACTCTCTCGACCAACGGTTCCATCACGGGTAACAATGGGTAAAATAAAGTCACATTTGTCCCCCAATACTTCGACACGGTAAGCTGTTGCCTCTCGAATACTCACTTCTTTGGGTAACTTTCCTTGTTGCCAGTTATAAGGGGGTTGCCACTCTCGGACTGGGCGTAAGCGATCGACTTGGGTTACGATCGCAATAATGGGTAAGTCGGCTATCTCCGCTTTAACAGCCGTCAGAAACGTCATATCGGTGTCTAAAGAGGGATCGAGGGCAGGGGTGACTAATAACAGTAAATCAGCCTTTGTACAATAATTTAGCGCGTGTTCTCGAAACTCAGGACGGTTAATTTGTTCATAACCAGGAGTGTCCCAAAGGGTTAAACATTCCCCTCTGGCACTCTCCCAATGATAAGCGGTAAAATTATCCGTATTGGGCAAAATATCGACTTCTGCCCGTTCTGTTTTAAATAAAGTGTTGATCAGACTACTTTTCCCCGCGCCGGTTCGTCCTGCCAGTAAAATATTAACCGGTTTGGCTTCGATTTCTTCAGGAGGTTTAGCTTTAGCAATGATGTCTCGTAGGGTTTGGGTTTTAGAAACAGAAGGGGTTTTTTCTCTAACAGAGAATGAGTGTGAGGGGAGAAGATTTTTGTTACTGTAAAGGGCGATCGCTTGTTTGGCAAGGGTTTTTAAAGCCGTTTCTCGGAAGGTTTGGCCAAAGTTAACCATCAGTTGTTGATTGGCTTCTTGAGTGGATTTTTTACTGGTTTGCCTGGCTAAAGCGGCCACTGGGTTGAGTATCCATTGACTCCAGTTCCACACTTGCCATAATTTACGGGCATTGGGTTCTAATGTTTGATAAACTTGATAGGCTTGGTAGGCTTGGGCAATACTGACTTGATTGAGAAGAGGGGATAATTTTTGCATCCAGCTATCAAGATCATTAATCGTTCCGCGAATGAGTCCGTAAGCTTGGGGAATATAGATATTAAGTAAAGGATATTTAATTTCTGGGTGATAAATTTGGGCGATCGCACTCACTAAAGTTTGACACCGTTGCCAAAACGTTGGCCAGTCTTCCCAAAAAGGGGGATCATTGCGAGTTTCTTGGATAAGATTGTAGAGAATGGTCTCTATTTTACTAATGGTTTCTTGATCGCCAACGGTTGCAGCAATTTTCTTCTGTTCGTTGTCTACTTCTTCGGTAACTTGAGTGATTAAGGTTTCAATTTGTTTTTCTACGGGTTTAGTCCATTTGACCAATAACCAACGCCATCCTAACAACATTAAGATGAAAATTCCCCAAATCCAATTAATTCCCCATTGATGAATTTGTAGTCCGGCTACAATAATAAAGAAACTAATAATAATAATTAGAGGACTGACTAAACTTATCCATTGCCAAGGTTTTAATTTAATCATTTTGTTTAATTTACCTGTATAATAATATATATATTTAAGAATATTGAAAATTTAGCAACAGTTACAAAGACAACTAAGTACCTGGACAAAAATAAACCTTACTCCTTTAAGTTAAGCAGAGGAGGCAGAGGGTACAGAGGAGGAGGGGCTATGGAGTAATTTACATTTCTTAAGACAGTTTACTTTATTTATGTCCGACTACTTAAATTCATCATAAATCTTTCTCGCTTATTCATGGTAAATTATGGCCTCTTTAACCCTCTCAGAAATTAGTTATTATCGTTCTCAACTGGCTGACTATCCTGATGCTATCACCGCTTTAGATGAAATTGTTGTTTGTGATGGTGACTTAGATGATGCGGCCATTAACCTTGCTTTAAGTGTAGGACAAACCCCCGATCGCACAGACTGGTTAGAGGGGTTGGCAAAACGATATCGTGTAGAAATCTGTCAAGACAACTTAAAAAATGAACTTTCTCAAGGTCATATTATTCCTGTGATTAATCATTTAATGAACACCAAAATCGGCCCAGATATTTTGGTTTTACCGGTGGTTTTATATGTTCTAAAAACAGGGGTTGATGATTTTTGTTCTCCTCTGAATCTTAGTGTAAGATAATTTTGCTTTAATTAGGGTTAGTTAAAAACTCCTGAAAAGCTTTCCTAATCTCAATTAGACGCTGTTTAAGTCTAACAATTTGATGACTTAGTTTGACTAACTGAGGACTAAAGATAGATTCCATGTAACTAAAATTCTACATCAAGAGTTGAACCAAGATAGAAGTCATTTTACTAACAAAATCAGTTTAGTTTTTTTATACTACACTAAAAAACAATTATTTTTGTATTTGAACAAGTCTAACAAGTTAATCGATTTATCGATATCTTGATTATTACTTTGTCTGAAAAGGATTTTGTACCATTTGCTTATCAACTTTTTGGGTTAATTTGTCCAATTCCATCACTTCACCTTCACTAAGTCGCCAACCCATCGCGCCTAAATTTTGTTCCATTTGTTGACAATTTTTTGCCCCAGGAATAGGAATAAACCCTTTACAAATACACCAATTAATAGCCACTTGTGCCATGTTTTTTTGTCTTGAGGTAGCGATTTCTTCCAAACCTTGTAATAAAGGACGAATTTTTGGCAACATTTGTCTAAAAAATAGACCCCTAAACCCCCTGGGAACCTGGCTATTTTCTTGATATTTTCCGGTTAATAACCCTAAAGCCAAAGGACTATAAGCAATTAATTGTATCCCTAATTCATCAGACACCTCTTTGACCCCTAATTCTGTCACAGGGTAAGTGGATAATAATGAATATTGTATCTGTAAGGTCACAATCGGGATGTTTCTTTCAGCAAACTTTTTCCTTATCTGTTTGAGTCGTTTTGGACCATAATTCGATAAACCAACCCCCTTAACTAACCCTTGTTCGTACAAGTCCCCTAACCCGTCTAACAACGGCCATTCTTGCCAAGGAAAATAATTAGCCGTCGGCCAGTGCATTTGAACTAAATCAATCTTCCGCCCTAATCGTTGCGCTGAGGCTTTTCCTGCATTTACCATAGAATCACGAGTCCATCGCCAAGGATAAGCGGCTAATTTCGTCGCAATACAAATTTTATCCTGATTGGGTCCGTTGTACTCCTGGGTAAATTGTCCTAATAACGTTTCACTGCGTCCCTTGAGTTTTCCTGTCCCATAAGAGTCTCCCGTATCAAATAAGATAACACCACGGCTCACAGCTAAGTTAAATACCTGCTGTAACTCCTTATCCATTGTTCGATTATAACCCCACAGAAAACGATTTCCCCAAGCCCAGGTACCGCATCCCATCCGAGACAAGGAGAGAGAAGAATTAACATCAATGAAAGTTTCGTGATGGTTATCTATGTTTTGGGAGGGTTGTGTTGCCATCAGTTAAATATTAACAATTTATCATTGACAGGTGATAAAACTCACATTCTCTGTTTAACACGCTCACTGTCGCCATAGCAAGAGAAAGTCATAATTATTAAAGAATCTGAACAAAAACCAATGTAGTAGCTATGATGATCAACTTATCTGATAGAGAAGTTAGACAGAAATTTTTACAGTGTAATTATTCTATTTTATCAAGCTGTTTCTGGCATTTTCGTCAACAAAAAGGAGAAGGGTTATTAGTTATTATTGTTGATGAGTACGAAGGGACACTCAAACTAGAATATGAAACCAATTTATCTGAGTTGTTTTCTAAAAGAACCTTAAATAAAAAGATTTATCCTAAGATAAATAGCTATAATTATAATCAAGAATTATTAGTAGGCTTTCAACTTAAGTTAGAAAGACAAGCTAATGCTGATAACTGTATTTTACATTCCGTTGGCTCCAGCAATTTTCCTGTTAAAATAGCTGCTGAAGTGGCTCATATTTTATTCCAAAATCTTCAATCTGAAGAAGCATTATGTGCAGCTTAAGCTCCCAGAAAAAGTAATGAGTAAAAATCGGATAAGTTGCTCATCACTTAAATATTCTGGGTTAATCTAGAGATTGAAAGTATTGCTAATATAATAATTGATATTAGATTATTAATTAGCGACGAGGTTCAGAAGCTTCTATCAGAAAATGTTCTCCATCTTTTTTGTAGACGAGAACTTGCTCACCTCTAGCCAATGAATTACTGGGATGATGAAATCTTAGCTTAGTTTGATCAGATAATTGCACAAAGATAATACTCCCATACGCACCAGATACCACTCCTGTAATCGTCCCCACTTCATAAGGAGACTGTCTCGCTATATTTCCAGCATTAGAACTGGGTTGGGAAGACGGTTGTTTAACGGATTGTGCTGGGGTTATTTTAGCAACAGAAACCAAGGCAAAAATTGAAATTATGCCCACTAAAAATCTATTCATTTAATTGTCCTCAATGATAAAATTGCTAAGGTTATTTAAGAAGTTAATAACCTCAGTTCTTCCTATTTTTTCCTTTCTTTCAATTTAGAAGTTATCATTAATCTAAGCTATAAAAAGAAAATAAAATTTATGGCTTCTTCAAGACCAGTAGGGGCTTAATAATATTAAGCCCCTAGAAACGTCAAAATAACCAATGATTTTAATAATTAATTTAGTTTTAAGTTATCTTTAAAGGCTCTCGCAGTAAACGAATATATAAGTGTTTGAAGGTAGAACGAATCACCCTGGGGAGTCCAAAATCAATGGGCATCTTTCGCTCAGGTAACTGCCAATCATTGATTTGTAATTGAGTAGGATGAGATAGGGGGAATTCTATGTCTGCAAGATTGCTGGTTAACCCTAAGCGTTGTTGAGCAACATAGGTAGGGATGGATGAAGGAGATACCTTTAAGACTTCCATCAGGGCGCAGTCTAAGGCAAAAACGTCCGCAGAAGCCCCTAAAATGCCTAATTCTCTCGGTTCTCCATTACTCGGTCCGTTCCCTTCATGACCAATAATGCCGTCAATAATGGTTAAATTCGGGGCGATGACCTTAGCTGTCTCCACCAACATTTCCCCAAAACGGTTGGCATCTTTTCCGGCTTCCATGTGCCACCAAGCTTTCATTTTACCAGGGACACAGCCAAACAAGTTTTTAACTCCCAAGGTCAAGGTTAACTGAACATGGGATTTGACTTTGGGGAGGTTAATCACCACGTCGGCATCCATCGCTTCTTTAGAAAGACGCAAATGATTAAAATTGTCGCTATCGTGGCTGTAACGCTTGCCTTGAAACTCTACCACTTCTAAGCCTAATTCGTCTATCATCGCTCCGTAACCGTTGGCTAAGGCAACACCACGGGCCGAACCAAAAGCGGGACTATCCCCTAAAAAGGGCTTCCCACCTGCTTCTTTGACCAATTGAGCCACACAATAGACGATTTCGGGACGGGTGACACATTCTTTAGTCGGGCGACTTCCAGTTAATAAATTGGGTTTTAGTAGCACTCTCTGGCCAGGTTGGACAACCGATTTGATGCCTCCCAATGGTTCTAACAGTTGTTCTAAAGAGGCTTTTAGTAAGGGGAAATCGTAGGAATGGGCTGATAGTAAACTAACAGTAGACATAAATGATGATGGTTAGATTGTTTAATCGTTTAGTGAAAATCAGAAATTTGAGGAATATTTCCTCATCATTCGCTAATTATTTGCTGATTATTACGCTTTTTCTAGTTTAATTGATTGAGTAAAATTTTCAACTTTTCTTCTACAGATTCATGGGTATATTCATCGTTAGGATGAGGGGTTTGTCCTGGAGACTGAAAATAAGGTCTTTCATCATACATTTTTCCCCATTGAAAGTCCACTTGTCTGACTAATTCATAAAGTAATTCAGAATTGTTGATAATCTTATCTAACATTTGTTTTAACGCCTGCAAAGGACTGTCTAAATTTTGACTAACCCCTGCTTCATCTGTGCTTATCCAGGTTTGTAAAACTGCTTGCAACGACCCAGATGAATCTTGTAAATTGAGGGCAATAAACGTATTAATTTCTGTGGTAGCTTGTACTAATTTGGGAACGGGAGATTCTCCTTTTAAAAAGTCCCCTCCTTCTCTACCAATGGCCTCAGCTAAAGAAAATTTCCGTCCTGCTAAAATTTCTCGTTGAATCGCTTCATTTTTCGCTGTCTCTTGGTTGTCTTCCATCGTCTCATCATTAATAATATATAGTTACTCTCTTAAAATAACAAGAGTTAGAGATTAATGTGCCAGAAAAGTTAAGTTTCATTGAACGATGGTTCAATCCTCTTTAAGCATAGCCTATGATTGATCCTTAGGAGACAAGGTGTTTTCATATCAGCGAAAGGAGACTGATTAGATGCCACAACAAGATTGGTTGGTTAAAGAGAATGGTGAATGTCTATCGTTCCCCTCCCCTCGACAGTGGGACTTATTAACCAACCAATCTTGTTGTGGCATCTAATCAGTCTCCTTTCGCTGATATGAAAACACCTTGTCTCCTAAGGATCAATCATAGGCT
>JASJDD010000268.1 GCA_030065735.1 Crocosphaera sp. | reverse complement strand
ACTCCCGATCAATTAGACGATGAATTTCTCAATGTTGTGGATTTAATTCTGTCGGTATTTAGAAGTTTACAACTGAAGAATTTTAAAGCGAGATTGAGTTTTCGTGACCCGAACTCTGATAAATATATTGGCTCAAATGAAGCTTGGGAAAAGGCACAAAATGCTATTCGTCGAGCGGTTCAAACCTTGGAAATGGACTATTTTGAAGCAGAAGGAGAAGCAGCCTTTTATGGTCCAAAATTAGACTTTATTTTCCAAGATGCACTAGAAAGGGAATGGCAACTAGGAACGGTGCAAGTTGACTATAACCTCCCCGAAAGATTCCAGTTAGAATATGTGGGAGAAGAGGGAAACCGTGAACGTCCCGTGATGATTCACCGCGCACCTTTTGGCTCATTAGAGCGTTTAATTGGCATTTTAATCGAAGAGTATGCGGGGGATTTTCCCTTGTGGTTAGCCCCCATTCAAGTGCGTCTTTTACCGGTTAGTGATGTCCAGTTAAATTATGTTAAAAATGTCGCCCAAAAAATGCAAAGTTTAGGTATTCGTGCCGAAGCGGATACATCAGGAGAAAGACTGGGTAAAATGATTCGTAATGGGGAGAAACAAAAGATTCCTGTTATGGCAGTTGTGGGGGCAAAAGAAATAGAAGAAAATGCCTTGAGTATTCGCACTCGCGCATCAGGTGAATTGGGAACTATGGCCGTTGATGAGGTGATAGAAAAGTTAACCGATGCTATCACTAATCATAGCAATTTTTAACGGTTTGGGTGGGCATTGCTCACCCTACTTTTTTCTTTATTTAATTCTATCTTTCTAAAACTTTTAAAAATAAACTTGGGTTTAAAATTTGTGTGCCATGATAATATTTGAAAGATAGCAAATGATTATCCAGGGATACCAGATAATCAGCCTTAGCTTCATAACAAGCTGCTAAAAACATATTATCATTGGAATCAATCTCATTTAAAATAGTTGCTTTATAAATTCCCTCTATCTTTAAGGCTAAAGTTTCAATAATTGTTACTAAATTTTCTATCAATTCTGAGTTGATTCCTTTTCGTAAAAGAACAATAATTAATTCTTCTTGTAACTGAGGAGAAATGACCAACGTAAAACTTCCTTCTTGCCATTTATTTAAAATAATTGATGGAGAGGTTTCTCTATTTTTACTCAAAATAGCTGATACAAAAACTGAGGTGTCTAAAACAACTTTTAACATTCAAAAATAATTACTCTCTAACTTTATTTATTTTCAAATTCTGAAGCAATCTTATCTTTGACTTGATTAAAATCACTCCATAACTCATCAACTGATTTAGAAACATTAGATTTAGCACGTTCTTTTGCTCTTTGTAAAATTTCTTTCGCTTCTTTTCTTTCTAAGTTTGTAGGAGTTTCTGATACATCTTCATCTATTATGTCTAAAAACTCTAAAACATCTTTTTGTTGTTCATTAGAAAGTTTATCAAACTTTTCAAGAAATGTTTGTTGACGAGAAGGTGATAACTCGATCTTTTCTACCTCATCAAACCATCTTTCCCACTTTTCTTTTATATTATCAGAATTCTCTAAAGATGAGATAATGGTAATAGATACTTTAGTATTTCCTTGACATTGACGTAGATAATCTTGAATTTCTGGAGGAATCACTAAAATACCATCTTTAACTTCTACTTCAAATGTTTGACTATTCATAATTGAGTTCAATTTTATAGTGGATACACTATTATAGCAATTTTTAAGAATTGGGGTGAGTCTTGTGAACTTCACCTTACTTTTTAACAAAAAATTAACTTTATTTCATTTTAAACTATTTTACAAGTAATATATAAAGTAATAAAAAACAGAAATTCTTAAGTTAATTTCTGCTTTAATTAAAGAATATGATGAAAAACAAGAGCAACCCGAACCTGCTACTCCTCATGAGATTTTACAACATTTGATGGAGGAACATAACATGAAACAAGTTGATTTAGTTGGTAAAATAGGATCTAAAGGCGTTGTTTCAGAAGTCGTTAATGGAAAACGCTCTATTAGTAAATCTTCTTCTATCAAATCTAGAAACTCTAAAACATCTTTTTGTTGTTCAGTAGAAAGTTTATCAAATTTTTCAAGAAATGTTTGTTGAACAGAAGGAGATAACTCAATTTTTTCTATCTCATCAAACCATCTTTCCCATTTTTCTTTTATATCATCAGAATTAGCTGAAGATGAGACAATGGTGATAGATACTTTAGTATTTCCTTAGTTTTACTGAGGATTATTTGTACAAATCTTGTCACTAATTATTTCTCCTGCTAACTTGTGGCCTGACTTATTCCAGTGACCACTTCCCATAATCGTATTATCAAACCCGTGTAAAAAGACTTGATTTTTATCAGCATAGGATTGAAATAAAGAGGATAAAGTTAAGACTTCAAATCCTTGTTTTTTTCCTAAATTTGCAATACGTTTATCGGGATAAAATGGGTCTTTTACTCCTGCTTGATGAAAATATTTTTCTCGATAAGCAGCATCAGGATAGACTTGAGCAGGGTTACTTAATGTTACCACTAATAAATCTGAGTTAATTGACTGAGTTTCTTGTTGAATCAAGTTAATTAACTCTTCTGTAATATTCCATGCTTCTTTCCAGTTGGGATCACTATTTTTGTAGAGTTCAGGCGTAAAATCAAGATACTGAACTACATCTTGACTCTGGTTTTCTGTTTGAGTTCCTAATAATTGACGGCGTTTTTTAATCGCTACTCTTGTTTCATTGAGTAATTGTAAAATACGAGAATTATTAATCGTTGAAAAAATGGCTTTTCTGGTAAAACTATTACGCCATTGATACGTTTCTGTTTCCTGAAAGGATAAATCTAAGATGTATTTTCCTTCTTTTTTGATTAAAAAGGGACTAAATCTATCATCAGGACTTAAGGTTTTTGAATTATTAATAATATCGTTACCGGTGAAAATTGCTAAGACAACTAAATCAGGAGAATATTGACTAACATGATATTTTAAGGTCATATATTCTTGTGCAGTACCATAGTCACCAACTCCAAAATTAATCACTTCAACTGTTTGATTTTGAAACCTTTGACATTGGGGTAATTTTGTTTCCATTAATGACCAAAATGTATCCTCTGCATTAACTTGTATTGCTTCAGCAAAGGAGTCACCAATTACAGCAATTCTAAAAGTATTTTCAGGCTTTTCTTTACTATATTCTTTATCTCTTAATCCATCTTTATTAACCGATATCCAACCCTTTCCTTCATGTTTCCACCATCCTGATATTCCTGGAATTAAAGCGTGGCCACGATGGGGGTCAGCTTGATAAAAACTAGGGTACGCAATACCCATAATTCTTAGGCTAATTTCTCCAATCATCAAAGCAAAAATTGCTCCTCCTACTCCTAATAAAAGATTGCTACTAAGTTTTTTTAATTGTTTGAGTTTAGGCATAATTTTAAATTAGATTTATTGTAATAAAGATTGTTCAGTTTCACTATCAAAAAGATGTATTTTTTCTGGATTGAAAGATAACCATAATATGTCATCTATCTTCACTGACTTGTCTCCTTGAAGACGAACAATAATTTGAGAAGGTATATCCTCTAAGGTTTCTGTAAATAAATAAATTTCATTGCCTAGATTTTCTACTAAATTAACTTTAACTTGTAAATTTTCCGTACTAGAATTTCCTATCGTAATATGTTCAGGACGAATGCCCAAAGTAGCAGATTTTTTATTATGTTTTTCCAAATAAGATTTCCAAGCTACAGGAATCATAAAGCTAAATTTACGGTGAGTAATTTGTAAAGGATATTCAATTTTGACAGGTAAAAAATTCATTGGGGGGGTTCCAATAAACCCAGCAACAAAACAATTAGCAGGATAATGATACAACTCCAAAGGAGAAGCAACTTGTTGAATTTTTCCTTTATTAATAACCGCAATTCGATCACCCATTGTCATCGCTTCTTTTTGGTCATGGGTGACATAGATAGTCGTAATGCCTAGTTGACGCTGTAATTTAACAATTTCAGAACGAGTTTCATCCCGTAAAGTTGCATCTAAATTAGACATGGGTTCATCCATCAAAAAAACTTGAGGATTTCTAGCGATCGCACGTCCTAAAGCAACTCGTTGTTTTTGTCCTCCTGATAAATCTTTTGGTAAGCGATTTAATAGAGATTCTATCTGTAATAATTGGGCAACTTGGTAAACTTTTTGATGAATAGTTATTTCTGTTGGTGAATGATAACGAAATTGCTTAGGAAATGACCTAGTTAACCCCATTAAACCGTTTTCCAGTCCTGCTGGTAAAGCAGACTTCTTTTCCTCTTTTATTCCTTGAGTCATGCGACGTAAACCAAAGGCAATATTATCATAAACATTGAGATGGGGATAAAGGGCATAATTTTGGAATACCATAGCAATATCTCGTTGTTTTGGTGGCAAATAGGTCACATTTTCTTCCCCCACCAAAATGTCTCCCGATGTTGCCGTTTCTAGTCCCGCAATCATCCGTAACAGGGTACTTTTTCCGCAACCGGAAGGACCCACCAAGATCATAAATTCCCCATCTGTTATTTCTAGGTCAATATGGTGTAAAACCTTGACCTCATCGCCCTTTGACTTTCTCCCTCGTTGGGGAAAACTTTTGTTGATATTTTGTAAACTAACTTTGGCCACGTTAATACACCAGAACCGTTTGTTTGATATTGTAATGATAAATAGGACGGACTTTTAAATCAATAGATTTATAACAACGGAAAGCTTCCTCTACAGAGGATAAACTTTTATAAGCTTTGACAAATTCAAATCCATCCATGAGAGTTTTATCTACAGAAGTTCTGATAAATAAATTTTTATATCCTGGTCATTGCTCTCCAAAACGATACCCTTTACCATAAACTGTATGAATAAGGGGTCCTTCTTCTTCTATTTTGCGCCTCAGTAAGCGAATTAAGGCTGCTAAGACATTACTATTGGCTTGATCTTCTTCCCACAAAGACTGATAAATTTGCTCGTGGGTTAATAATTGCTGGGGATGCTGCATGAAATAGGCTAGCAGTTTAACTTCTTTATCCGATAGACTCACCATTCTTCCTTGGCGATAAGCCACTTGATTCTCTAGATCAAGCTCTAAATCTCCTATTCTTAAGCGACTTGTAATACCAGTCTCTGAGGCAGCAGAACGACGCAACAAGGCCCGAACCCTGGCCATCAGTTCCCTTAACTCAAAAGGTTTAACTAAATAGTCATCGGCACCAGCATCTAACCCCATTACCCGATCATCAAGGGTATCTTTAGCAGTCAGGAACAAAACCGGAGTAGTCTTTCCTTGCGATCGCAGTTCTTGACAGATAGACAGGCCTGGTTTAAGAGGTAACATCCAATCCAAGATTAACAGGTCATAGGGATTTTGTAAAGCTAATTCATAGCCTTTTCTGCCATCATCGGCCACATCTACCTCGTAACCTTCATGGCATAAGACATGATAAAGGGGTTCAGTTAATTCGGCTTCGTCATCAACCAGAAGTATTTTCATGAATTTAGAATTTTGTAGTGCTATATAACAAGGAACCCATAGGTATATTTATCCTATGGGTTCTTTATCCACTATATTGACGATAGGGAAACTGATAATTTTTGAGATAACTTGTTAGTATCTACAGTAATCCAGTATTAGTTCCAGGTTTACCTGTAGCTAATTCTACTTTAACGATTTTACCGCCCATTTTCATGATGCGTTGTTGTTCCCGAAACCAGTTATCATAGGGAACTAATTTTGTGAAAAAGGTATTTTGTAATTCCCGCTGAGTCCGAATTCTTGT
>JASJDD010000017.1 GCA_030065735.1 Crocosphaera sp. | reverse complement strand
GTTTGTTGACTTAGAAAGATAGTAACATCATCAAGAATAACCAGAATAACGATGCTTCGCCTTTATTTATTGGTTTCGCTAACCCCATCTAAATCACAGATTTTAGATGGGGACTGCGCGAAACGATTTTGTTCAAGTTAAGAAAGTGTACACCTTACCCACACCCTCACCACGGGGTGGGAGGGTGTTATCGGTGTGGTTGTTGTGATTAATGTGAGTGACGATTTTTCAAAGAACCATCTAAGTCAAAGTGAGGAATAAGATCCATACCAATCCAAGAATGTAGCATTCCTGCCCAAAGACTAATTCCTTCCAAGGCCTTGGCAATCAGTGTTTTAGCTAGTGGGGATTGAGGATCGAGCGGTTCAATATAGTCCATTCCCATAATACTGTGGTGTTCATCAGCTTCAACATGAATATCAAAGTAGGGATCTCCTGCACCAAGTTGACGCATTTTTGGGGCAACAGCTTTAAAGAAGTCATTGGAGCATCTTTCAATTCCACTATTGATAGTTACCAGCCATTTTGCTCGATCTTGCTCAATTGCTAGCTGATAAGCCAAATTGATACAAGCATTGGTTTCCAGTGTAGGAATGACATTGTCTATGTCTTGAGAATGCTTTAGGATTTTATGTTTGAGCATCCACTCCATTAACATTTGATGATGATCAGCTTCTCCAAAAGCGTGTTTAGCATAGAAAGGCATCATCGAATTTTCTTTTAACGAGGTTAGTCCCAACATTAACCCCATCACTTTGGGAAAAGTAGCCGAATGGTAATACAATTGTACCACAGCCGGTTTAAATTCTTGAGGGGATTGTAGTTGTTCTAGCCATTGAAAGAACGGCAGAGTTTTAACAATGTTACTAGCTTGATAGATAGGAGCGGTAATCCAATCATGTTTAACTCTGATTCTTTCTAATTCAGTAGCATTAGTAAGCTCATAAGCTTTAAAAGCTTGAGAAGTAGATGCTGTCAATGTAGTCATAAATAGAGCCTCGATTTCCTACGATTAAATCTGTGATTTAAGTGAAGATATGTAAGTAATTTCAATGTACCCAAAAAAATACTAAAAAATAACAGAGTATAATTACTTAATTGAATAGCTTTAATTAGGCGGAAATATAAGGTTCGAGTCAATACTGCTCGGCCCGCGAAAAATTGTTGGATAATCTCTGCAAAAAACATCTATTTAGAGAAATGCCCTGACAACTCTATAATGTTGATTAAATATAGCTTTGAGAGATGTGAGTTAAACAATTAGAAGATTTAGGAGAATCTTTATTAGACTTTCAAAAGGAAGAAGACTTAACAAAATGGTTCTCTACTGTCTTAAAAAGTGCTAATTAAAATAACATGACAACTCTATTTTGTAAGGTAGGCAAAATTTTCGATATGATAAACCCAAATAAATATCTGATTTGCCCACCTTACTGTCTGTTAATTCTAAATTCTAAATTCTAAATTCTAAATTTTTAACATTCACTCTTTCTTAACCCTGAAAGTGCGTGTAATTGGACAGATTTATTAGGGTCATTGGATAATTTTCTGAGACAACTAATGGATTTTTCATCCCCTAATTCACCTAAAGACACAGCCACCGCTTGTTTGATTTTTGAATCTTGACTAATGGGGTGATTAGAGGATAAGAAATCCATTAAAATTCCACTAGCTTGATGTTTAACAGTTTCACTTTTTTGGGTTCCCAATAAATTGATTATTATTTGACAAACTTCTATATTTTCAGTGAATAGTGCTTGTTTTACATAAGTTAATGCTTGAGGTAATTCCGTCCAATTTAAAGCTTTAATAACTTCTTTTTTCAATTCTATAGGGGTTGTTTTTTTCTTGAGAATAATAGACAATTCTTCTATGGCTTCATCGGTTTTAATCCGTCCTAAAGTTAGGGCAGTTTGTTGACAAATTTCTAGATTTATATCATAAAGTAATGGCTTTAACTGTTGAATAATATTAAATTCTTCTGTTAATTGTGATTGCATTCCTAGGGCAATGATAGCTTCTTTACGAACCTCAGAAACAGGATCATTTAACCCTTTAATAAAGATAGAAATAAGTTGTTTTTGATGGAAACTTCCCAAACAGTCTAAAGCGATCGCTCGAATTTTTGGGTTAGGATCGTTAACAACTTTTAGCAAAGGTTCAATGGTGTCTAAATGTCGAATTTGTGCTAATGCTTTCACTGCTAATAACCGAGAAGACTCATCTTCTTCTAATAAGGTTTCTAGGCTTTTTATAGCAGAAATTCCTATCTTTCCTAACCCTTCTGCTACTATATTTAATACCTCTTCTTCTTCTGTGGTATGTAACAGTTGAGTAAAAGAAGTAATTATTTTTATATCGTTAAATTCGGATAAAATACGAGCAACAAACCAACGATATTCAACGTCAAGGGTTTCATTTTCTAAGATAATTAATAAAGGATCAATTATTTTTTTTCCTAGTTTTGGAAACAATTTTGCGACTTCCCATCGTTGCTGAAAATCTCCTAATTCTAAAAGGGATAATCCTAATTTAATCGGATCAAAATTATTATATTGGTTGCAATAAACTGCTGTTTGAAATTGTTGCCATGCTTCCTCATTATTCATGGAGTTAATCCCTTAATCTATAATAGTAATACTCAGTTCATAATTGATAGTTTTCTTGTTTTTTGAAACTACCGTAAATTCATAATAACCACTTTCAATGAGTTCCCCTGACCATTGATGGGTGGAGGAATCTTCCAGTATATTATTATTCCCTGTAGGAGAATAAATAGATAGGAGTAAATTGCGATCGCCTTCTAATTTTACCCTGATTGTTTGGTCAGCATTTAAGTTAGCAACATAAGCGTTTCCTTGACCTGATTCTAATTGTTTGCGCCGTTGAATTGTACCTTCTTGTTGTAGTTTAATGCCTATTCTTTCGTAATTATCACCGGCTTGTAGTGCAGCGATCGTATCCCCAATCATAGCATTCCAGATTTGACCAATAGGCTCATCTATAAAATTACGATTTTCTTGATCAGGAAAAGCAGCAAAAAAACGTCCATCCGCTAAATCATATAAAGCACGACTACTCAAGTATAAATTATTAGCTTTTTGCTTCCAAATCGTTCGTTGACTTTGGGTATAACTTCCAAGATTTTTTAATGAGTCTGAACTCAAAGACTCTAAGCTATCTAATACCTGATTAGCGGTTTCATCCCATTTATTTCGCCAAGAAGCATCTTCTTTGTCATTACTTAAAATTTTATTTCTTTGACTCGGATATTTATCCCAGAATAGTTCATCAACCACAGCTATAAACCAACTATGATCTAATCCTAACTGACGACGACGGGTACGTATTTCTGTTTTTCGTTCTAACTCTTGATCACTGATATTGGGGGTGGAGGGTTCCTCAGAAAAAACTGATGTGGGTTGACTGTTTTCTTGAGCATTGAGGATTTGAGAAATCCATAATTTTCCTGCCCACCACCCCATTGCTCCTGAGCCTAAGATTAGCATCAAAAGTAAAAATAACTTACCTAAACAGCCAGTAATGGGACTATTTTTGCTGCTGGTTACTGTCATATTCTGTTCTGTGTTTTGCTTAGGGGAAAGGGTCACTTTTGGCAAAGAAGTCTGAGGCATTATAGCAGACTTCACCACCAGGGTGGGAGGGGTAAGGGGTTGAGGAGGAGACTGGGTGAGGACTTGGATAACTTCTTGGGCTGAACTATAGCGATCGCTTGGATTTCTGGCTAACATTTTCAGCAAAATATGGCTGAAATGATCACTAATAGACAATTCAGACGTAAAATTCCCGCTTAAACTCTGTCTATCTTGTAACTGTAGGGGTTCTTTCCCTGTCAACAAAACGTAAGCCGTGGCTGCTAACCCGTATAAATCACTACTGGCACTAACGATTCCTTGTTCGATCTGTTCCTGAGGAGCATAACCAGGTTGACCCACCTGTATCATTTTAGTCGTTAATAATTCTGGTTGTTTAAAATAGGTATTAGCGATGGTTGATAATTGTTTAACACTGCCAAAATCGATCAAAATGGGCAAGTTATCTGCTTGACGACAGATGATGTTATCAGGGGTAATATCTCGATGAATAATCCCTTTTTGATGAAGATAATCGAGAACAGGTAAAACCTCCAATAAAAATGGTTGAATTTCTGTTTCTGTAAATGCTTTTCCTTCCTCTAATCGTTGTTGTAATTTTTGACGATAGGTTAATCCTTGTACATAATCTTGCACTAAAAAAAGTGTGATTTTTTCCCCTTGTTGACAAGAAAATAATTCTCGAAAACGAGGGATTTGAGGATGATCTAAGGTATAAAGAATTTGTGCTTTGCGTTGAAATAATTCTTCTGTTTTTTTTAGGGCTAAAGCATCATGGACATCGGGAGCAAATTCCTGGAGAATACAAGAGTCATTGAAGCGATGAGCATCTTCGGCTAAATAAGTTCTTCCTAGCGTCCCTTGACCCAGTTGCCGTAGAATCCTAAAGCGATCATTTACCATAGTTTGAAGTTGTAGCCCTGTATTCATAACAAAACTCAAAAATTTCAACTTAAATATTAAATCAAAGCAATCCTCAAAAACAAGCTCTGATTAAGCAATTAGAAACCTTGAGTCATGCTGGTACTCAGGGATTGACACTCTCCCGAATCCGCTACGCTAAAGATTAATAAACAATGAGCTTAGTTAGGGAAGTCCTGTGATATGTCTTTTAAAGAAGGGGAAGGAGAAGTGGGGGAGGAGCGTTGAGATTTTATCTCTACTTGATTAGGAACAAACATAAATGTCTTTTCACTAATCCAAAATGTTTGTCCATCAATGGCACAGGTTCCTCCAGCCATCCAATCCACCACCCGTTGGGCCTTATCTATCGTTAATTGATCCAAGACTAGGATAACAACTTTACGAGCTTGCAACAGTTGCAAGGCTTCACGAGTTTCTTCAACTGCATTGATTGTTTTGACAACAACCTCTGATTGAAGATTCTGGTTAGCAGACCAATCAAATCTAGGAATACGACTCATTGATTTTGTTTTCATAAGAGGTGTATAAAAACTATTTATAGTATCGATTAGACTTACTAATCCATTAGTTTATTTGAGGATGTTAATTGATGATCTCTAATGGGATACATCAGTAGTAAGTGGATAATTTTAAAAGGGTTTATTAAAAAAAGTTCTCCCCACTATATCTCAATCATATAACTGATTAAGTATTATTAGTAACATTTTCATTTTTTATTAAAATTTGAGTAGTGATGTAATTGTGGATAAACCTTAAAGATAAATTCAATCAGCTTAGCATTAGGGGTCTCTCAGGAAATGATGAGAAGCAAACGAACTCTAAATTTTGTTCTATAGTTTGGAAACCCCATAAAAACCTTCTTATGGAAGTTAACACATTTTTCCAGGGGAGATCATTAAATAAGTATAAAGTTTGCTTCAATAGGTATTTTGCCAGATAGTTAATTAGCCTTTGTGGCTCTAGTTTACCAATCCAAATAAATTATGTGTTGAAGAGTTGTTAAATTCTTAAATTTAGTTACTAATAAACATCACTTCTTTTATAGCCATTTTTTAGTTAATTGTCAACACTATTGCACCGCAATACTGCGTAGGTTTTGCTCGAAAAGCTTCAGTTGAGGGAGGCTCCAGGAGGTTCCAGGGGTTCCCGGAGGTAGAGGAGGAAGTCCCATTGGGAGCGACGCAAAAATGTCGCATAATAGAAAGGTAGGCAGAGGAAGCAGAGGAAGCAGAGGAGGCTCCCGGAGGATGGAAAACCAAGAAAAACAAATGGCCTTGCTTAAAACAATGTCATCAGTGGATAATTAATTAAATACTTAATAACTGTATTGACTTAAGTTAGCAAGTCAATAAACTTATTAAATTAGACTAAAAAATAATGATTAATGAAGTAGAAATTGTTGGATACAAACCTATTTCTGTTTGGAATCGACCTCTCGGTGTTAATTTTAAAGATATATTCAAATCATTAGGTAAAGCGATTATTCATGGAATAACCAATCAATGGGTTTCCGCTGCAAAAGAACTTGTTGATGCTACTGCGGCTATTTACCTTAAAGAGAAAACTGTAGAAGAATTTGCTTGGTTACTTATTTATCGCTCTCTTAATCAAGCAATGATAAGTTTAATCTACGATAGCCGAGACTTATTTATTCTGACGCAAAATAGTGAAAATGATGAAAAATTAGATGTCTTATTAGGCCAACTTAATCTTGAGAAAGAATTAGAGCAACGAGAACTTGGTATTAATCGAAACTTTTTTTCTTATCCTAAACAACTGGCTATTTTAGAATTTTTACAACCCATATTAACGAAATGGTTAAAAAACTTTGTTGAACAACCAATCCAAGCGGAAATAATTGCTTATCGTCTCCCAACTTATTTTGTCTTTGCTCTCAATCAAGAATGGCGCAAAAATCGACAACAATACGAATTAGTCGAACAAGAATTAACTACTCCCTTTACTCAAGCTAAAGAAAAGGAATTTCAATGGTTTCTCTATCGGTCTTGGTTACAGAAAAAAGTTGAAGAGCCAATGTTTTCCGAGGTTTTTGGCTTGAATAGGGTTTATATTCCTCTGAGAGCCTATTATTGGAGAAAGAAAAAAAATAATCAATTTATAGAGGATGATTTAGAAACGATTAGTCAACATAGTAGAAAAGAAGAGAAAGAAAAAAAAGAACCTGTAGTTATTAATCTCGAAGAAGAATTGACTAGCTGGTTAAACCAAGAAGATCCATATGATGCTATTAGAATTATTAGTGGTGGACCTGGCTCTGGTAAATCTTCCTTCGTCAAAATTTTTGCAGCTCATTTAGCCGCCAATCAACCCAACCTAAGAATCTTATTTATTTCCCTTCATTTATTTGACCTTAAAAATGATTTAGTTGAAGCTATTCAAGACTTTATTCAAGATCATGAATTACTTAACTCAAATCCTCTGACTTCAGAAGAATTAAAAGAACAAAAATTATTGATTATTTTTGATGGGTTAGATGAACTCGCCAGTCAAGGAACCATTGCTCAAGAAGTTGCTAGAAAATTTCTGGCAGAAGTTCAGCGTAAAACCGAGCGATTTAATCGAAATAGTCTTCGTTTACAGGTACTTATCAGTGGTCGAGAGTTAATTATTCAAGACAATAGTAGTGAATTTAGAAAAGAAAAGCAAATTTTACATCTTCTACCTTATTTAGTGACGAAAAATGAAAAAGAAACTAAAAAATTTGTTGATGATCATGATTTACTTAAAGAAGATCAGCGTCAACAATGGTGGTTAAAGTATAGTAAAGTGACTGGAAATTCATTCACAGGTTTACCCAACAATTTAGACCAAGGAAATTTAATAGAAATCACAGCACAACCTTTATTAAACTATTTAGTTGCTTTGAGTTATTTGGGGGGACGAATTGAATTTAACAAAAATAGTAGTCTTAATGTTATTTATGACGACTTACTTAAAGCTGTTTATCAGAGAGGATGGGAAAAACGTCAAAACCCTAGGTTTCGACTCATTCAAAATATTGAAGAAAAAGACTTTATTCGGATATTAGAAGAAATTGGTTTAGCTTCTTGGCATGGCGATGGACGCACCACCACAGTTAAAGAAATTAATGAGCATTGTGGAACTAATCGACTTAAAAGTTTGTTTAATAAATTTCAAGGAGGAGCAGAACAAGGAATTACTCGATTGTTAATGGCGTTTTATTTTCGTCAAAATGAAGCATTTCGAGAACAAAATAAAACTTTTGAATTTACACACAAAAGCTTTGGAGAATATCTCACTGCTCGCCGAATTGTTCAAGGAGTTAAACTCATCAATAAGAAACTCAAAGATAAGGAAGACGATTTAGACGAAGGTTGGGATGAAAGAGAAGCATTAGTTTATTGGGCAAAAATATGTGGTCCAACTCGAATAGATCGTTATTTGCTTTTCTTTATTCAGCATGAAATCAATCTACAACAAAAAACTAATATAACGGAATGGCAAAAAACTTTGTGTAGTCTTATTGCATTTATGTTGCGCTATGGAATGCCTATGGAAGATACATCATTAGGGCTAAAAAACTTTTTTAACATGAACAAACAAGCTATAAATGCAGAAGAGGCATTATTGGTTCTCTTAAGTTCTTGTGCTTCAGTTACTCAAGAAATTTCTCAAATTAATTGGCTAAGTCAACAAGCTTTTGGAACTTGGATATCCCGATTTCAAGGACAAAGCACAGGGAGAGAAAATCCCGTTGCGTTTGACTGTTTGAATTATTTATTGTTAAGCAACTCTATTTTATATTTTAGAGATTTTTATCAAGCCAACCTCGAAGGAGCCAACCTCGTTAGAGCCAACCTCGTTAGAGCCAACCTCGAAGGAGCTAACCTCAAAGGAGCCCACCTCGAAGGAGCCAACCTCGAAGGAGCCCACCTCGAAGGAGCCCACCTCGAAGGAGCTAACCTCGAAGGAGCCTACCTCGAAGGAGCTCACCTTACAGGAGCCTATCTTGAAGGAGCCTACCTCAAAGGAGCCAACTTCATTAGAGCCTACCTCAAAGGAGCTAACCTCAAAGGAGCTAACCTCAAAGGAGCCTACCTCGAAGGAGCCTACCTCGAAGGAGCCAACCTCCTTAGAGCCAACCTCCTTAGAGCCAACCTCAAAGGAGCCTACCTCGAAGGAGCAAACCTCAAAGGAGCCAACCTCGTTAGAGCCTACCTCGTTAGGACCAACCTCGTTAGGGCCAACCTCGAAGGAGCCTACCTCGTTAAAGCCAACCTCAAAGGAGCCAACCTCGTTAGAGCCAACCTCGTTAGAGCCTACCTCGAAGGAGTCAACCTCGAAGGAGCCAACCTCGAAGGAGCCAACCTCGAAGGAGCCAACTTCATTAGAGCCAACCTCATTAGAGCCAAACTCGTTAGAGCCAAACTCGTTAGAGCTAATCTCGAAGGAGCCTATCTCTATCAAACTAAATTCTTAGATATTAAAGAATTAAAATCAGCAAATAACTGGGAAAAAGCAATCTATACAAAAGCCAAATGGGATTATGATAACTATCAATGGTTTCCTGTTGATAAAGAAGCAAATGAAGCGAAAATTCAAGAAATTAAAGACTCAAACGGTATGGTTCAGTTCTAGGCATCAAAAGGTTAGGAAGATAATCTAGAGGGCTTGATGGCTGATGCACTCAGGCTTTTAGCCCCTGAGAATCTTCTTACCTCTATTCATAATCAAAACTTATTAAGCGTTTAAAGCTGGCTTATAATTTAACACCCGAATTAAGGTTCCTTCTTTGGGTAACTCTTCAAATGTCAAGCGCAGTTTATCATTATTAACTTGTTTGATATTCATCTCTTCAACTAAGTCTAAAAACTTATTTAATGGTTCAATATCGCAAGTTTCTTCATCGGCTGCAGAAGTGCGATAATGGGTGGGGATCATGACTTTAGGGCGCAACGTCTCCATCGCTTGTTTTCCCTCAGTAGCATTATAGGCTTTGGGACCTCCGCCAACGGGAATTAAAGCGACATCGGGACTACCTAGTAAAATTTTTTGTTCTATGTCAATGGGTGCTGCTGCACCCCCCAAATGCACCACACGAATACCCCCTTGAGTCCAACGCCAAGCTACATTGGTTCCGAAACGTTGACCCCCTTGGCGATCGTGGGCAATACCAACCCCTTGAAGTCGAAAGCCATTAATTTCGTAAACCCCAGGTTCATATAATACTTTGGGGTTCCCTGGTAAGTTTTCGGCAGCCCCTTCGTCCCACATTTGGCTACTAATAATCACTAAATCAGCTTCAACTTTGGGTAAACGATAACCTGCGGTACAACCGATCGCTCGAAAAGGATTCGCTAAAATTCTCATCCCTCCTCCTGTAAATAAGAAAGCGGTATGACCCAAATATTGAATCAATAAGGAGTCTTTACTTTGGGCTGAAACTGTTTGAAAACGAGAGCTTAAAGAGACTCCTGCGGCTGCTATGGCACTAGCTCCAGCATAACGGATAAATTGTCGCCGTTTCATTATCAAAATAGAATTTATTGGCTATTTAACATCTTCAGAAAGTTCCGCAACAGGATTTTTCCTGATGTGGTTAAAATGCTTTCTGGATGAAATTGTACCCCTTGAAGGTGTGGATAGTCTTTATGTTGTAGTCCCATAATCGTTCCATCTTTAGTCCAAGCGGTAATTTCCAGGACATCGGGGAGAGTTTCTCGTTCGACTACTAAACTATGGTAACGGGTAGCATTGAAAGGATTATCTAACCCCTGAAATACCCCTTGATTATTGTGATAAATAGGAGAGGTTTTACCGTGCATTAAAATGGGAGCAGAAATCACCTTTGCGCCAAACACTTGTCCCAGACTTTGATGGCCTAGACAAACCCCTAAAATGGCATAAGTTGGACCGAGTTCTTCAATCAAAGTCAAGGAAACCCCTGCATCTTCGGGGCGGCCTGGCCCTGGAGAAATGACAATACCATCGGGGTTGAGATGACGAATTTTAGAGAGATCGATTTGATCATTACGGTAGACTTGGATATCTGAAGCAACCGGCCAATCAAAGCCCAATTCTCCCAGATATTGCACCAAGTTATAGGTAAAACTATCGTAATTATCGATAACGAGAATCAATGCTTATCTCCTCGATGATGGTGTGAATGCGATCGCTGGGAGGGGTTTAGAAAGGAAATACTATAGCGACTAAGGGGGGAGCAATAATAAACCCTGCTACCAATAGAGCAGCAAGGGCTGAAATCATAACGGCACCGGCGGCGCAGTCTTTGGCAATTTTAGCTAATTCGTGATAAGACTGACCGACGGTTAAGTCTACCACCGATTCTAGAGCAGTGTTGAGTAATTCTAGAACCATCACTAAAGCACAAGTCAGAGCCACGATCGCCATCCCGACAGCATTGACGTGGAGAAACAGCCCCACACTGATAGCTGTGGCTGTCATAGCAGTATGAATACGGAAATTTCGTTGTGTGACAAAAGCGTAAGAAACACCAGCCCAAGCATATTTAAAGCTCAGAAAGAGATTAGGGGCAATATGCCAAGCCGAATTTTTTCTCATCTCTGAAGGGCTTTCTTCTCTTGGGTATTGAGGAATATGGGGCTGTCTTAAGGCGGCTGCACTGGAGAAGAAGCTAGTGGCGGAAGGTTGGGTCATTTTAAAATCGGCTTTCATAATCTTAAGTTTTTCTAAGTTTGGTACAGAATAATTAAATATTTTTACGAAGTCTGTTCAATTAGAACATATAGTGTAGCAATTTTGCATTCAAAGACCGACAAATTTTAACAATGTTTCCTGTTCTTGTAGCATTTTGTGTAAACTTTGTTCATCAGGATGGTCCCATGCCAACAGATGAAGGAAACCGTGAGTGGCTAACCAAGCAAGTTCTCGCTTGAGGCTGTGACCTTGTTTTTGGGCTTGTTTTTGGGCTGTTTCCACGGAAATGACAATATCTCCAAGGTATAGGGGTTCTAATGAGTCTTCTTCTGGGTGAATTGTGGGAAAATCCCATTCTAAAGTAGCAAAAGCCAGCACATCAGTGGGTTGATTTTTCTGACGATATTGGGCGTTTAAGCTGTGAATTTCTTGATCTCCTGTTAATCTAAGGGTCAATTCATAATCAGAGGCTACGGGTAAATAAGAAAGGAGGGCTTTTCCCCACGCTTGAAACCACTGCTTCCAAGTTTGAGAGGAAATAGAGTCAGATGTTGCTATTTGCTCGGAATTAAGCGAGAAAACCTCTTGAATATTTAGCTCAATCACTGGATTAGAAGTTTCAGAAGCTATCATCATCCTGTTATGCTAACGGGTTAAATAGGAAATTCCAATTAAGAAAGCTAAAAGTCCCACGGTGGTGAGAAAAAAATGTTTAAGAGAAGTTCCTCCCTTGCGAACCATATTACGCATCGCCAGTTTAGTGTAACTGGGTTGAGGTTCATCGATGGGGGTTTCGGGAGTATTTTCTTGGATAGATGGGGGTGTATTAGTCATAGGACTTTTCCGTATTTTTCCATAAGTCTGTTTTTTAATGTAACAGGTTGTTACGAAAGATCAATGATTTTTAAGAGCTTACTCATTGATCGGGATCACCCCTCTATCTTCAAAGGTTCCCAAATTCGGTCATAATCCTATCATTGTCAATAACTCAGACCTTAAAAATTATGACCCTTAACCCAGAACAATTAATTGACTTAGCCATGAAAGCTGGGGCTTCCCATGCAGAAGTGTATCAGTCCCGTTCCCAGTCTCGTCCTGTGTTTTTTGAAGCCAACCGTCTCAAACAGTTGGAAAGTTCACAGTCGGAAGGAACGGCGTTACGGTTATGGAAAGAGGGATCACCAGGGTTAGCGGTGGCTTATGGAGAGATAGAAAGTAAGACGCTGGTGGAACGGGCGATCGCTTTATCTGATCTCAATGATCCTGAAACCATCGAATTACACGAACCCCGTACGGATATTCGGCCTTCTGTGGGGGAAGCCATCGCTGTGGACAAGTTGATAGACATGGGAAAAGAGGCGATCGCTCAAGTACGGCAGCATTACCCTGAAGTGCTTTGTAGCGGTGAGTTTACCTCTCAAGAGTATTTTTCTTGTTTAGTCAATTCTTTGGGGCTTCATTGTCAATATAGTGAGGTTTCTAGGGATTTTTATCTGGGGGTGGAATGGGTTAGAGGAGAGGATTTTCTGGCCATTTATGAGGGGGAACATAGTCGCCATCAATTGAAGATAGAAAAGGTAGTACAAGGAATTTTACAACGGTTAGCATGGGCAAAAGAAACGGTTTCTCCCAAAACAGGACGTATTCCGGTGTTATTTACCCCTAATGGGGCAGCTATGTTATGGGATACGGTGGCTAATGCGCTAAATAGTAAAATGGTCTTAGAAAAGGCTTCTCCTTGGAGTGAGAAACTGGGGAAAAAGATAATGTCTGAAAAGTTGACTTTATCCCAACAACCGAACTTTGAACCCTATACTTGTCCGTTTGATGATGAGGGGACAGTAACACAAGAATTATCTTTAATTACAGAGGGAAGATTAGAACAATTTTACAGCGATCGCACTCGAGCGAGATTATTGGGAACCCAGAGTACAGGAAATGGGTTTCGTTCCAGTTTAGGAAGTTATCCCACTCCGAGTTTAATTAATTTAATTGTAGAACCTGGAAACAGTAATTTTGAGCAGTTAGTTCAACAGTTAGATAATGGCATTATTGTGGAGCAAATTTTAGGGGGTGGTGCCGATATTTCGGGAGATTTTTCTATTAATGTTGATCTGGGTTACGGTGTAAAAAATGGAGTGATTATGGGAAGGGTTAAAGATACAATGGTGACCGGAAATGTCTATCAAGTGTTAAAAGAAATTATTGCTTTAGGAGATGATTCTCGTTGGATAGACTCTTGTTTAACGCCTTCTTTATTGGTAGAAGGGTTATCAGTTAACAGTTAGCAGTTATCAGTTATCAGTTATTTTAGTCCCTGCGGGACAAGAATTAGTTAGGACATTTTATATAGCGGTTCTTGGACTCATGAGGTACACTTTACTCCTGCCTTCTGCCCCCTGCCCCCTGCCTCAAAAGGATAACTTATGTACCTCACAAGTATGAGAATGGCTATATGTCTTTTAAGTGTCATTCTGAGGTACGAAGAATCTCTATTTTTTACTCCAATAATTCATCAGGATTAATTCCTTTTTCTTTTAATAATTCTGCTAACCTTTGCGATCGCTGTTCTTGTTGTAAGATAATTTCTTCGGGGGATAAATAACGGTTTCCTGCTTGATCAAACCAGAATAACCATTCTCTTTGCCAAGTTTGAAAAGTTCCTATTTCTCTTCCTATTCCTAACCCTAATTCTTCCATCCAGATCGGTTCCCCTAGTTGTTTTTTATAACTGCCATTTTCTAAACGATAAAGTTCAAAGGGATCGTGTTTATCTCGTTGATAATATTGAGGATTATAAATGGCATAATATAATACACCTAACTTAGCATATTCGGCCATTTTAGGAGCATATTTTTGATGACTTTGAGTTTCATATTCACCTCCATAGGTTTTGGAAACATATTCTAAAACAAAGATAGGCGGAATATTATTTTCTAACCAAACAATATAACTGGATCTGCCATAACTTCCTTGACGACGAGGAACTCCTAATGATAAGAAACCATCAGGAACAATCGGAATTCTAGGGTTTTTTCCTGTATTATGATAGATTCCCATATTGACACCAAAAAACCAGTTATCACGATCTTTCCATTGTTGATTTAAAATTAAATAAAGTAAGGTAGGTACTAATATTTGTAATTCATTATCCACTGGGGTATGATCACTATCTGGTAATTCGTTTGCATCAGGAAGGGTTAATAAAGAGGGATCGTTAATCATAATTATGTCATAGAGTTAGGAGATAAATTTTTAGAGTTATCTTATAATATTTATTGTAGCCTACTTGTACAGTCGATGAACAATCATAACGATAATCAAGACTTAAAAGAATTAGCAACTAATTTACGTAATCTTGCTTGTGGTTTTGTGGCACTAGCTATCTTTTTTTGTGGATATCTGTGGTGGTTAAATGTAACACCTATTTTATCTTTAGAAATGTCTCTTGATTCTGAAACCTTTTATGAGTTAAGAGGTAAGGGATTTGAATCAATTGTAAACTCTTTGCAATTTTTAGCAACAGGTTTTGGTGGTGTCGCTATTTTATCTAATGTTTATTATGCGGCTAAAAGAGCAACTGCAATGGAGAAAACAGCACAAGCAGCAGAAAAAAATGTTGAAGTTGTTCAAAATAGTCAAATTACTGAACGTTTTACGAAAGCAGTTGAACAATTAGGATCAGATAATTTATCTATTCGTTTAGGGGGGATTTATGCGTTAGAAAAGATTGCTCAAGATGCACCAGAAACCTATCATTGGACAATCATGGAAATTTTGTGCGCTTTTATTAGAAATCATGAGTTATCAATATCAAAGAAAGAGATAAAACAAGAAAAAACTATACAAAAAAATCGTGATCTACAAGCAGCTTTAATGGTTATTGGAAGAAGAAATACAAAATATGATTCAGAAAAAAGTTTACTTGATTTAAGAGGTTCCAATTTATCATTTACTCAATTAGATAATGATAATTATAATTTTTCAAAAGCAGTTTTTTACGAATGCAATTTTACCGGTATTAAGTGGAATAAAGTCCATCTACAAGCAGCTTTTTTAAATTACTCTGATTTAACTAATGCACTTTTTTATTACTGTGATCTTACTGGTGCAAATTTGGAAGCTATAACTATTACTAAGGCAAAATTTAATAGTTCTAATTTACAAAAAGCAAATTTTGAAGCAACAAAAACATTTGGAGAGGCAGGGTTTAGAAAAGCAAACTTAGAAGGAACAAACTTTAGTTTTTGTGATAATTTAACTGAGAGGGAAATAAAAGCAGCTATTGGAGATGAAACAACTATATTGCCTGGTCATTTAACAATACCTAAAAATTGGAAGAAAAGTAATCAATAATTGAGTTATAATGTAGATAAGAGAAATAAAAATAAACAAATATGACTTCTATGACTAACAAAACCTCAAAAATTATTAGAACAGAAAGAGGTTTAACTATTGCAGGAACTCGCATTACTTTATATCAACTGATGGACTATATTCATGCAGGTTATCCAACTCATCTTATTAGTCATAAATTTATGATTACAGATGAACAATTTCAAGCTGCAATAAATTATATTGAAACCCATTATGATGAAATTGAAGCAGAATATAAACTTGTCTTGAAACAAGCAGAAGAAATTAGACAATATTGGGAAGAATATAATCATCAAAAATTGATTAATATTAAAACTAAAACCCCCAAATCAGAATATAAAACAGCTTGGGAAAAATTAAAATTAGATAAATATAAATTAGAACCTAAATTATGATTTTTTTTGAAATCATTATTATCTTTTTCCTTGAAATATTTGATTAACTGTTAAATCTAATTCAGCAAAAGTTAAAGATTTAATTTGCTCATTATCTCTAAAATATTGAACTTGATACTCACCATCTATCATGTTATAGATAGAAATAGTTGGTTGTTTAGGATTACCAATATAACGAGAACCACCAATCCCTAAATAATCTACAATCCAATATTCATTAATGCCAATTTCTTCATAATCTCTTAACTTGGTTAAATAATCATCTCGCCAATTATTACTGACAATTTCTATCACTAAAGGAATTGATTTTCCTTGTGTTAGTGTTGAATATTTTTCCCATAAAGGTTCATCTTTCAGCGCATTTCTATCCACAACTAATACATCAGGTAAATAACCACTATTTTCATACAAAACTTTTACTAATGCTTGTTTTGGTAAAAAATAGTCTAGGTTATTTTGTCTAAATAAATAAGCAAATTCAACTGCTAAAAATCCCGAAATTTCTTCATGTTTTCCCTTGGGTTGCATTTCAACAACAATTCCTTTATGTAACTCGTAACAACTATTTTCTGGTTTCCAATCTAGAAACTCAGAAAAAGTCATCATTTTAGGTGAAATTTTAGCTTCTACCATCTTTCTAAATAATCTCATCTATCGCTTTAGGAACCGCAGCAGTCAACACTTCATTACCTGTTTCTGTAACTAAAATATCATCCTCAATTCTAATACCAATACCTCGCCATCTTTCAGGAATTTCGGGTTGTCCTTCTGCCGGTTTAATATCCTTTCCAATATAGATCCCAGGTTCAACGGTTAAAACATGACCCGGTTGTAAAGGATGCCAGTTTTCTTCATCTTTTTTATACACCCCAACATCATGCACGTCTAACCCTAACCAATGGCCGGTTCTGTGCATATAAAAAGGTTTATATTTTTCTTCTTTTATTATCTCTTCTAAATCTCCTTTGAGTAACCCTAAATCAATCAATCCTTGAACCAAAACACAAACAGCCATATCATGAAACTCATTATAAGGTTTTCCAGGTTGCACTTCTTCAATAGCTTTTAATTGTGCTTCTAATACCAACTCATAAATAACTTTTTGTTCCCCTGTAAATTTACCATTAACAGGGAAAGTTCGGGTAATATCTCCGTTATAATAACCATAAGAACAACCAGCATCAATTAACAATAAATCATGCTCTTGAATTTGACGGTTATTTTCAATATAGTGGAGAATACAAGCATTAGAACCAGAGGCGACAATAGATGGATAAGCTGGTCCTATTCCTCCATGAAGACGAAACGTATGCTCAATTTCTGCTTGAATTTGATACTCATAATGACCTACTTTAACAAATTCTCTGGCGCGATTGTGAGCAGCAGCAGAAATGTCCATCGCTTGACGCAACATCATTAATTCTGCTTCGCTTTTTATCTGTCTCATAGGGTGTAAAATAAGACTACTATCTTCAATGGCAACTGGACCAGTTCCCCGTTTTTGATAGGTTGCCATTAATCGTTGCCAGTGGGATAAAATCACATCATTAAAATGCTTATCTCGTCCCAAATGGTAATAGATACGATCAGCTTTCTTGAGATAGTCGGGTAATTTTTCGTTTAATTCTTCGATGGGATAAGCAATATCTGCACCATATTTTTCTTTGGCCCCTTCTATTCCACAGCGATAACCAGTCCATGTCTCTTTTTCAGGGTCTTTTGGTTGTACAAATAGGATAAAATGGTGTTCTTCGTGATGAGGGGCAAATACAGCTACTGCTTCGGGTTCATTAAACCCTGTTAAGTAGAAAAAATCGCTATCTTGACGGAAAATATATTCTACATCGTTGTGCATTACGGATGTCGGTGCGCTACGAAAAATGGCCGTTCCCTGACCTATTTTTTCCATCAATTTTTCTCTACGTTGGCGGTATTCGCTGCTACTAATTACCATAAGATCCTAGATACTACTATATACTCACTAATTTATTAGCATAACTCAAAAATTCAATTTAACTTTTTTTCTTTAATCATTGCTACTGTTCTTGACTTCTAATGATAACTATTAAATCAGGTCAGCGTTTACAACTCATCAATTGTGACCAATCCGTCTTCTGTAAACTGAATCCCCAGTAAACTCTTAATACAAACTCATAACAGTTATGAGTTAGATAAGAGCAAAGGAAGATCATCAACTAAAGTATCCTGGGGGAAAAACCGCGCTGGATAATTTAAGCCAATGTAGCAAGTTAAAATTAATACCCAATGATTAATGATTAATCACTCATCGAGATCATCAAACAATAATTCTTCTAAGATAAGTTGCATTTGTTCATCTTCAGGAGAGACTAACTCGACTTTTCCCAGTAAATTGTATTTGGCTAAAAAGAGTAAGGGAGACAAAGGGGTATAAATCGAATATTTTTGTTTATTATGATAAAAATCCTTTAAAAATTGTAATTCTTCTGAATCTAAGGATGGCCCATCATTTTCTAATTCTAAAGTGAGAATACCATCATCTTCTATGGGGGGTAATTCTCCGGTGACAGTGAGGGTAAAAGCAGTTAACTTTAGGGTTAAATCTAATTCAGCTAAAACCGCTTTAGCATCAGGAAAAATCTCCTCAATTTCTGCTGCATCTTCTAACAAAACAGCGTTACTAATTTCATCACTATCGTCACTGTCTTCATCCTCCCTATCCCAAGATAGAATGACCACAGGAATATCGACAGGCATTAATAAGAGATAAGTTCCGTCATTTCCTTCAATAGCGTTTTCTATGTAACAATCGAGGGTAAGACCCTTTTCATCAGCTAGGGTCACACGATCAATATCTTCGGAATCCCTTTCTTGATTGTATTCAAAAGAGGACATGGTTTTAAATAAGACTGCGATTGCATTAGAATATCATAAATTGTCATCAGACATTGACTCATTTTAATTGAAGCTACCAGTCTAACCATTTATTTTTTTCTAAATACTCAAAACTAGCCACATCCGTCAGATTATACTGCAAAGGAGTCAGGGTTATGTAATTTTGTTGAATGGCTTGTACATCCGTGGGAATATGGGCAGGTAGATGAATATGATTCGGTTGTTCAATTTCTGTGACTAATTCTCCTGCTAACCAGTAATAACTTTTTCCTCTGGGATCAAGGCGTTTTTCAAAGTTTTCGATATATCGACGTAACCCTTGACGGGTTAAGAGTACCCCTGCGATCGCATCAGCAGACACAGGGGGAATATTAATATTGAGGAGAGTACTCTTGGGAAGGGGATGTTCCTGTAATTCTTGGATTAAGCGACAAGCAAAATCAGCCCCCGGTTGGAATTGACGGGAGGAAAAACTGGCTAAACTCATGGCAATGCTGGGAATCCCTTCGATAATGCCTTCCATCGCTGCCGAAACCGTCCCCGAATACAGCACATCTGTGCCTAAGTTGGAGCCATGATTAATCCCTGAAACGATAAAATCAGGTCGGGTTTCTATCAGAGTGCTTAGGGCTAATTTAACACAGTCTGAGGGAGTTCCTGAACAAGACCAAGCGGTAATCTTGGGGTTAAAAAAGTCTTCTACCCTCTCAGCACGAATGGGACGGTGAAGGGTTAATCCATGACCGGTGGCTGAACGTTCGCGATCAGGGCAAACTACAGTAACATCATAGCCCGCTTGGGCTAAGGTATTGGCTAAAGTACGAACACCCAGAGCAAAGATGCCATCATCATTACTAATTAATAGTTTAATGTCAGAAGGATTGGTCATCGCGGTACGTTGGGATATAGTCTATCAATTTCTTGCTGTTGCAGTAGACGTTGGTCAATGACAGCATCCTGTTGCTTGAGGGTTTCAATGCGGTCAAGATACTGATTACAGTTGGAATTAATGGCTGGGGGAGGGGTGGTGATCGTCCGCTCTAAACAAGCTCTTTCGGTGCGTTCCCGATGAAAATGTTGCAAAATCTTTTCAGGGGTCTGAAAATAGAGTTGACGGTTGTGGCGCATATTTTCACGATGAATGGTAGCACCACAGTCCACTGCTCCAGGAATACATTGTCTGGGAGGCACCGAAATATTCGGCCCAATATTACGCAGTTGCGCGTTAGCCTTTACAGCCATAGTTAAACTGAGTCCTGTTGTTATTAAGGATATCAACGCAAGACTAGAATTAAGTTTCATAGAATTACCTCCTAACATTAAGGATTTATCACAAAAATCACTCAAAGCAACCTGTGTTTAAGTTTATCAGAACTAAATCTGTTTTATGCACATGAAAACTGCCATTATTTTATCTGCTCGATCTGTCTAACGGCCGTTAAGGCCGAATAACTAACTCCGGCGGTTCCTTCTCCGGGATGAGTAGAGTCTCCCACTAACCAGAGATTTTTAATGGGGGTACGGGTAGCGATACCAAACGGCCCAAAGGTAGACACCCGTTGACCAACACCTCCCACTATCCCTTTATCCCTAGCAGTATAGTAAGCAAAGGTGCGAGGGGTGGCTGCTTCTTGAAGGATAATGGTGTCAGCATTCAGCTGAAAATAGTTGCTTAAACGGGCGATCGCTTCTTGGCTATATTGTTGTTTTAATTGTTGATATTTCTCTTCACTAATGTTATTCCAGATCTGAGTATCGGTAAAACTGGAGGCAATAATCGTCCTTTGTCCTTCTTTGGCCCGTCCATCTCCAGGTTTACTCACAGAAACAAACAAGGAATTATTTTCCCCAATGGGTCCATCATAATCATAGAAAAATTGCAGATGAGGGGGACAATTTTCAGGAATGGCTTGTTCATCAACCCCTAAGTAAATAACAAAAGACCCAGATGCTTCAGGGAGTTTATCGACCCGTTGCTGATAGAAGTTTAACCCAGGTTTGCTTGGGCTATCAATCATTTTAACTAAATTCTGTACGGGAACATTAGTCACCACGTGATCGGCTGTTTTGCTGAAGGTTGTTCCTGTTTTGCGATCGCAGACCATCACTTTAATTTTATTATCCTCAAGGGTTTCTATTTTTTCAACAGCATGGCCGGTGAGGAGTTTCCCCCCGTGTTTTTCTAATCCTTCTACTAAGCGATCGCTTAATACCTGCATACTCCCTTGTAAATGATACAATCCTTGGGGTTGTTGGGATACGCCTAAGGCTGTCGCTGCATAAAGTAAGGCGGTTTCGTCAGCATCCACTTGAGAATACAATTTTAATTGTAAATCAAGAAAGGTTTTCAATCTTTGATCGTTATATAATCCATACAGGCGTAAGGCATCTCCTACGGTCATCAAGGTAAAAGGTACGGTGATCAAAGTATCTAACCGTAGCGCAGTGGTAAGTTGCCACACATCCCAAAGGTTACGGGGGGGTAACACGGGATCTCGGCCTTGAAATTTCCAACTCGCTTGAAATAGTTTACCTAGTAACTGCCAAAAGGGTTCGCTTCCGGGGAACTGTTTTTGTCGTTCTTGTTGCCATTTTTGGGGATCACGCCACACATTAATGGGTTGGGTTTCTCCAGGTAAAAACACGGCACAAGCGGGATCACAAGGGGTCACAGCCGGTAACTCGATGTCTAATTCTGCAAAAATGCGCTGATGAATGCCTCCGGGTTCTAACCCTGCCACTTGGGTTGCTCCTACATCAAAGGTAAACCCCCGACGTTTAAAGGTAGAGGCACACCCCCCAGGAACGTAAGCCTGTTCATACACAGTGACATTATACCCTCGACGGGCCAGTAATGCCCCTGCAGTTAATCCACCGATTCCGGCTCCTACGACTATAATTTTTTTAGACATTTATTAAACGTTTTTTTATAAAATTGTTCTATTCTATATTATTCTAATATCTTCTCCTGACTCCTGACTCCTGACTCCTGACTCCTGACTCCTGACTCCTGACTCCTGACTCCTGACTCCTGACTCCTGACTCCTGACTCCTGACTCCTGACTCCTCACCTCTACCTAAATATTTTTCAACAAACTCTATATCAATTTCACCATTTTAATATGAACAATATCCCCTTCTATAAAGCGATCGCCTACGGGTTTAAAGCCTAATTTTTCATATAAAGTTTGAATATAAACTTGTGCATGAATGACTATTTTTTGGTAAGTTTCTTGTTGCTTAATAAAGGCGATCGCTGCTTCCATTAATGCTGTGCCAATTCCTTGACCTCTTGCTGAAGATAATACGGCTAATCGTTCAATTTTTGCTGTATTTTTCTCAATATATCTAATTCTTACTGTTCCTACTGCTTCTTGATCTAAACAAGCTAGAAAATGAACACAATCATCATCATAACCATCAAATTCTAAAGCAGGAGCAACTCCTTGTTCTTCTTGAAAAACAGAAACTCTAATTTTTGAAATGGCTTCTAATTTGTCTTGATAATTAGTTATTTTAATTTCTACTTTTTTCATTTTTTTTTATGTTTTTAACAACAAATAGAATAACAAAGGCTAGTAAAAGAATAACAAAAAATTCTTGTAAAACAGTCAAAAAATTATTTAATTGGATAATCCCTCCTGTAAAACTAAGTCCTCCTAAAATAGAGATAGGAAAAGCAAAATAATTAGAACTAAAAGGAAAAAAACATTGTACACCAGCAGGGGGATAACGATCATCAGCTAACATATCCAATAGAATATGACTAAAATAAAGTCCCCACAACCAAACTAAAAAAGAATATGGTATTTTTCGATAAAATCTCAGACAAGAAAAAAGAATAATCCCCACAAGAAAACCCACTAAAAAACTATGGGTAAACTGACGATGAATTGCGTTAAAATTTTGATAAAATAAATAACCTAAAAGAAAATCAATATCAGGTAAATTAGCAATTATAATAGCAGTAATAATGAATCGTTTTGATGAATAATATTTCAAAAATTGAGAATTGCCACAAACTAAAAAAAAGCCCAAACAACCGGCTAAACTATGACCAATAGGAGATGCCATTATAAGTGATAGGAATGATTAACCATGAACTTCTAACTATTTAACATTAGACCATAACTTCGGTAGAATAGGAGTCAACACCAATACAGTGCTATGAAATAATCAAAGCTTTTCAGACTCTTAATGTATCCATAATCTTCTTATTTTGACTTTATTGTTCTAATTATGACCTTATCTACCCATAACCATCAATCTTCTCTCTCCTCAGACATAGAAAAACTCATCAACAATTTAGCTGACCATGAACATGGTAAATTGATAGAGCGGGCATTAGGAGTCTTATTACGCATTGCAGGGGAAGAAGTTGATCGTCTAGACTGGAAAATCCTCACCACTGCCTTAGAAGACTTAGAAAAAGGCTTTCAGGTATTTTATCCCTATCGTCACATTCGTAAAGTTACCATTTTTGGCTCAGCCCGTTTATCCCCCCAAAGTTCAGAATATCGCCTCGCAGTAGAATTCGCCCGTTATATCACTCAATTTGGCTTTATGGTACTCACAGGGGCAGGAGGAGGTATTATGGAAGCAGGAAACGAGGGGGCTGGAAGAGAGCATTCTTTTGGCTTAAATATTGACTTGCCCTTTGAACAAGGGACGAACCCTTTTATTGCGGGAGATGAGAAATTAATTAAGTTTAAATACTTCTTTACCCGTAAACTTTTCTTCTTAAAAGAAAGTGACGCAGTCGCTTTATTTCCTGGAGGGTTTGGAACTCAAGACGAAGCATTTGAAACCTTAACCTTATGTCAAACTGGAAAATATGGTCCTTGTCCTTTAGTCTTAATTGATGAACCCGGAGGAGACTATTGGAAAACCTGGAATGAATACAATTATAATAATTTGCTGTCACGGGGTTTAATTAGTGCAGAAGATTCCAGTCTTTATACCATTACTGATAGTTTAGCCACCGCTTGTAATGTGATTCGTGAATTTTATTGTGTGTATCATTCGAGTCGTTATATTGATGATTTATTGGTGTTACGACTCAACTCCGAATTAACCGACGAACAAGTCGAACAACTCAATGAAGAATATGCCGATATTTTATGCAAAGGAAAAATTGAAAAAAGTTCAGCATTGCGCCCAGAAATGACGGATGAAACCGCTACGCTTCCCCGTTTAACCTTACACTTTAATCGACTTAATTCGGGACGACTGTATCAAATGATTAATCAAATTAATAAATTTGGTACTTGTTTACCCATAGAACCCCATCCAGAATGGAAATAATCAGCGAAACCCCCTTTCTGTCAATAAACCATTCACCCAAGCTTGATCCGTTGTTGATAAGGGTGGTACAGGATCACTCCTATAATCAAGTTTGAGATCGTAGGCTGTGCGATCGTAGATATCATTCAACAACTCTTGTAAATTAATAATAGGTTCAGAATCCCCTTTACGTAAAGGTAGGGAGAAACACGGGATGGGATCTTCTAAGTTAAATCCATAGAGATCAGCCATCGGACGACAATCTCCTCGACTGACTAATATATGATAATGATTGGCAACAGTATTGCCAATAAGTGGCATAGGTTCCCAACCTCGCAATAAGTCAATTTCTACCAAATGGGTGGAACTCGCTAAAACTCGTTCTCGCTTGCTGATATAAGCTTGCCTTCCTTTTCCTTTCCGCTTGTTAACAGGGGAAAGAACTTCAATAGCGGTGATCACTTCTTTGCTTGTCACCTCTCGAATTTCTAGATAACCTTGCTTAATTGTCTCCGGAACAGGAACGATTACCCTCATGGGTTGGCTAGAGGGTGTGGAAACGGCAACTTGAGAAGCTTGTTTTTCTCTATCATCTGTTAAATTCTCAATTGATACATCGGGAATTCCCACTAATAGGGATTGTTCCCCACTGGTTTCGTACATTCGCACTTCCACAGAGACAGAATAGTTAGGACGCAATTGAGGGGATAAAGATTCTGCGAGGGTAGCAATGAGTAGTAGATGAACACCCGGCCAAATTTCTGGGTGTTCCAGGTAAGGGTTCATTCCGGGGAAGGGAGAAGGCATAATGAAAATTTGACTATATTTATCATTACCTACTTTGGCCAAACTCAGGTTGATCTGATGTAAAATTTGCATAAAAATTATGATTTTTAATAAATATGAAGAAAATATTATAATTATAAACACAAAATCAGGTTACTCTAGAAATAGACAGCAAAGCAGGACGGGATTATTATGGGTCTAACCAATGTTATCAAAGTCTTGTTAATTGAAGATAACATAGCAGAAGCTAGACTATTGCATGAAGTGCTAAAAGGTGCAACAAGGCAGGAATTTCGGTTATTTCATAAAAAAAGACTCAAAGATGCTCTAGATGAACTAGAAAGTCAAGTATTTAATGTAATATTACTAGATTTAACCTTACCCGATAGTCAAGGTTTAGATTCTTTGCTGCCTATTATTAGTAAAAATTCTCATATTCCTATTGTGGTTTTAACCAATATGAATGATGAAGAATTAGCCCTAGAAGCAGTTAGAAAAGGAGCGCAAGATTATCTTGTAAAACGTCATATCACTCTTGATATTTTAGTCCGTTCGATTTGTTATGCCATTGAACGCAAACAGATGGAAGAAAAATTAAGAGAAGCTAATCAAGCACTAGAAAAAAGAGTAGAAGAAAGGACAATTCAATTATTAAAAGCTCAGGAATTAAACCAATTAAAATCTGAATTTGTTTCTATGTTGTCCCATGATTTTCGTAATCCTCTTAATACCATTTTATTATCAGCAGGATTATTAGAAGATAGTCAAGATCAATTAACGAGAGAGCAACAGTTATCCTATTTTGAGATGATTCGTAAGGCTGTTCAGGACATGAATCAACTCCTCAGCGAAGTTTTACTATTAGGAAAAGCAGACTCAGGAAGATTAAAACCAAACTTTATTGAACTGGATTTGAAAGAGTTTTGTCAACAAATAATTCATTCTTTACATCTTTCTTTTGAAGATAAAAATCAAATTCTTCTTAACTTTGAAGGAGATTTCCAAGGGGAATTAGAATTATGGGATGAAAAATTATTATGGCATATTTTGCATAATTTGTTAAGTAATGCTCTTAAATATTCGCCTCTAGGTGGTAAGATTATTGTTAATATTATTGCTGAGGAAAAGTCAGTTACCTTTTGTATCCGAGATCAAGGAATTGGTATTTCCCAAGAATCCCAAAAACATCTTTTTGAACCTTTTTATCGCGCTGATAATGTAGAGAATATATCAGGAACTGGTTTAGGTTTATCCATTGTCCACAAATGTGTAGAAGCTTATGACGGCCAAATCTTCGTAGACAGTCAATTAAATCAGGGAACAACTTTCACAGTAATTTTACCCCGACAGCAACCACTTATGAGTAAAATAGGAGAAAGTGTAGAACAAATATGATCATCAGTTGGGTATCATGAGTAAACAAAAAGATTCTCATCCTAGCGAATTTACTCGAACTCCTCCTTGGGGACGAGTGACTATGTTAGAAGAAGGCCCTCGCTATCGAATTAATCGCATTGAAGTGAACCCAGGACAACATATTAGTACCCAAATGCACTATCATCGTAGTGAACACTGGATCGTTGTTTCAGGAACCGCTAAAGTCGTTTTTGATGGGAAAGAACACCTTCTTAAGCAAAAAGAATCCACTTATGTTCCCATGAATACCCGTCACCGAGTTGAAAATCCTGGGGTTATTCCTTTAGTCATGATTGAAGTTCAAAATGGAGAATATCTAGGAGATGATGATATTATTCGTTTTACAGAAGAAGAAACAACTAAGTAAGTTGTTAAGAAATACTTGATGGTTAAGGGTATTAAAAAAATGTGTATTTTGCTGAGCATATTATCGAAAATTAGATAGGATGGAAGAGGAGGCTTTGGGCTAAAATAAGCACGACTCAAAGCAAACTTAAGTTCAAGGAAGCAGGAGAAATCGAGATGAAAGTCTTAATCACTGTCCTTCTGTTGATCCTTGCTTTGTGGTTCATGAGTGGCTCTAAATCTGAATTAAAAACTAGATTATTAATCACGAGGGAATGTATTGGTTGTTATCTAGAAAATGCAAATTTACAACAATTAGATTTGGCAGGAGTGAATCTAGAAAATGCTAACTTGAAACACGCTAATCTTTATCAAACGAACTTGAATAAAGCGAATCTCAAGAATGCTAATTTACAACAAGCAAGGTTAACAGACGCTCAATTAAAACAAGCAAATCTCAGCAAAGCTAATTTGTTTGAAGCCAACTTATCCAAAAGTAATTTAGAAAAAGCAGTTTTACAAGAAGCTAATCTAATTAATGCTAATCTAGAAAAAAGTATTATCAAAAATGCTAATCTTCATCAAGCTTCATTAACAGGAAGTAAGCTATATCATGCTAACTTAGAAGGGGCTAATTTGGAAAAAGCTGATCTATCAACTTATCAAGAATTACCCACTTTATTACATCGGGTTAATCTCAAAAAAGCCAATTTAAAACAAGTTAATTTAGAAGGAGCTTGGTTGGTTAAAGCTCAACTTCTAGAAGCTAATTTACAAGAGACTAACTTAAACTACGCTAACCTTAAACAAGCCAATTTAGCAGGAGCAAATTTAAAACAATCCCAGTTAAACTATACCATTTTAGACCAAGTGAATTTCTGTGGTACAATTATGGAAAATGGAGCCGTTTCTTTGAAAGGATGTTCAGTTCAGGGAATTTATGATTTCTCCCCTATTAATTATCGGAAGTATTACTCTCTTAGTCGCCGTTTCAATTAACAAACTTTTCCCCAGTGATTATAGTTGGTTTAATCGTCTACGTCGTCCTCAATGGCTAACCTTTGAATGGGCAATTCCCTTCATTTGGATGTTTATTTTTATTTGTGGGGTTTATTCAGCTTACGAACTGTGGATTAAACAACCCCGAACAACCGAAACTTGGCTATTCATGGTGGGCTATTTATTATTAGAAATATTAATTATGGCTTATACCCCCCTCATGTGTAAACTGCGTAGCTTACAAGTAGGAACTCTCATCGGTGCAACCGGCTTTTTTTGGGGATTAATCTTAGCTATTTTACTGTGGCCAATGTCACGAGAATCGGTCTTTTTATTGTTACCCTATTTATTATGGAGTCCCATCGGAACTTATGTCACTTGGGAAATGATTGCTTTGAATCCTTTAGATAGATAATTAAGAATTAAGAATTGAGAATTAAGAATTGAGAATTTCAAGCTTGTTATCTAGTCTCATTGGCTGTTCTTTTTGTGTTAAAATAAGAGAGAATAACCGATTTAAAACTATTGATATTAATATTGGGCTTTTTTTGTCAAATATTAAGGCAATTGTCCCTTAGACTGTCCCTGTTAACGGAGTTAAGACACTTATGACCATCCCTCAAGATAGAATTATCCCCACAGACTTGAGTAATGAAATGTCCCGTTCTTATTTAGAATACGC
>JASJDD010000267.1 GCA_030065735.1 Crocosphaera sp. | reverse complement strand
GTAGCTTGGCCACCGCAGTTTGCTGTAGAGAAAGACTTACCGCAGCCACAAGTCTGTGTTGCATTGGGGTTAGTAAAAATAAAGCCACTTTGGGTTAAACTGTCCACAAAATCAATGACCACTCCATCTAATAAAGACACACTTTTAGGGTCAACATAAATAGGGACATCATCTTGTTCAAAGCAGACATCTTCGTTGTTAGCTTCCTTGACTAAGTTGAGGGCGTATTCGTGGCCATTACAACCACCATCTTTCACGCCAACGCGAATACCAGCAATATTGTTTGTGTTTGAGTTCCCGTATAAAACGGTACGGAGTTTCAGGGCAGCTTTTTGGGTAAGTGTGACAGTCATGGTTGAGAATTTAGAATGTAGAATTTAGAATGTAGAATTGAATTTTTGATTAATTCTTAATTCTTAATTTTTCGTGATTCTTGATATAATGACTTAACTGTTGCTGGGTAAAATTACCGCAAACGGGACAGTTGGGGTCATGGTAGGGACGGCGTTTGGCGAAGGTTGCAGTCCCTAAGTCCATCGTTAATAATTGACCGATAAGGGGTTCTCCGAGTCCAGTTAAGAGTTTGATCCCTTCTAAAGCCGCTAAACAGGCTAAACTGCCAGAAACTGCCCCTAATACTCCAAACCCCCAGCGATCCCATTGGGGTTTTTCTGGAAAAATACAGGATAGACAGGGAGTTTCCCCAGGAATAATGGTGGTTAAGTACGCATCCATGCCACTCATGGCAGCTTCCACCATCGTAACCCTCCAACGGACACAAGCGGCATTTAACAGGTTGCGTTCTTTGAAGTCAAAGGCGCAGTCGAAAGCAATATCCGCCTGTTGTACTAAAGCGTCAATATTCTCTGCTGTGACGAACTCAGGAACCGCCTCCACTTCGATGTCAGGGTTGAGGTTTAAAAGGGTTTCCCTGGCTTTATAAACCCTGGGTTGACCCACCCAGCTATTGGTCATTAAGATCTGACGGTTGAGATCATCCAGACGCAGATCACCCCCGCGAACCAGAATGATTTTCCCGACACCGGCTACAGCTAAATATAGCGCAACCGTTCCACCCAGTCCACCGACTCCTGTTACCACAGCAGTGGAGTCCTTGAGGCGTTTTTGTCCTTCTTCGCCGAAACCAGGAAGTTGTATTTGTCGTGAATAACGTTCTCGTTCCGTTGGGGTGAAGTTCATGATGGTTTGGGGGTTGGGTGTGGGGAGGGTGGGAAGAGTAGGAAGGGTGGGGAGGGTGGGAAGAGGGGAAGGTGGGGAGATATACTAACTTCTGTCTCCTACCTCCTGCCTTCTGCCTTCTGCCTCCTGCTTTCTATTGCAGAATACCGGCTTCTTTGGTTAAATCATCCAATAAGACGACATTTTGAGGGGCATCTTGGAAGACTTTAAAGAGTTTGGTTTCTAGGGGACTGGAAGTTTTAAAAAGTTCGTAAGCTTCCTGGAAAGCTAATTTATATTTTTCTAATTTTTTACTTTCACTAAGATCGGGGAAAGCTTTATCGACTTCTGTGATAAGTAAAGAGAACTGCTTAAGGATATGGAGACGGTTAACATTAACAAAAGTAGGGTCATAACTAATACCAAAAAAGTTTAAATAGTCTTCGGTGTCGATGAGTTTGGTGAACTCAGCTAAGGTTCTTGGGGTATCAGCAGTTAAAGTCATTTGAGGGTTTCCTCCCAGATGTTAAGTTTTTTCTTGAGTTGATCTAACTCACGAAAGATATCGTAAGTTTTTTGGGCAGTTTCTAGCAAGTTTTCGTAGTCGGTAGGTAGTCCTTCGGCTAGATCATGCAAATCCATCTTCATTTGACCGGCTTTAGAATTGAGTTTACGAACCTTTTTTTTGAGATCCGCAACGGCTTCTGGTGTAGGATTATTTTCGGTAGCAACTGTCATACTTCTTACCTCGTATCGGGTTAAAAAATTGGGGAACAATTTTACGGTTTCCTGAACTTACAATCTCGAAACTTCAGGAAATTTCTGCACTAACTCAATACCAGCATTGGCGAGTTTTGTTCCTTGTTCGTTTAACTTTTCTAAAGTGTCGAAACCGAAGCGATGAGCATCCCGTAAACTACGAGAAACCACCATTAATTTTCCACCCCAGACTAAAGCCCAGCCGAAGCCTTCATGATTTAAGTCAACAACAACTTGACATAATAATCCTGTTTCTTTTTCTATTAAGGCTGCGATCGCCCGAAAATAACACAGGATTCTTAATTTTGTGGTGGGGTCAATCTCTCCTTCTAAAGAAATTTCCCGTCTTTTTTTCTTAGGAATAACATAAGGTGCAATAACCAGTTCATCAGTCCAAGTGCGATACACTCCATAATGATCGTAGGCGCGTATTTGTTGTACTAATGATTGTAAAAAAGGACTGTCTGAGACTAAGAGAGAATTAGCTTCCGAATTAGTTGTTGTTGTCATAATAACAATTACAATGAGAACACTTCTGTTATCTATGAACAATTTTACCTTATTTGGTTGTTCAATTATTCATAGATTTTGCCAGTTATCAGTTACCAGTTACCACTGTTCACTGTTCACTGCTAACTGCTCACTATTCACCCCTTATTCATCTTCGTCTAAAAAATTAGGGGTTGGCTCAATTCCTGCTTCTTTTTGCAGAACTTTTCGTAACCAAGGAGGAGGATTGCCTTTTAAAGTTTTAACTAATTCATTGAGAATTTCGTCAATTTTATCTTGGTCAGTTCTAGCTTTAATCGGGGTCACATTTTGGCGAATTAAACGGGCTGCTGCACTACCCCCAATGGCAGAAACATAGAGTAATGTACAGCCATCTAATGCCTCTAGTTTTGGCACTAATTTGTCTTCATTGCCGTCTTCTTTTAAGTCGCCACCAAACTCTAAAGTATTGACAAAATTAAAGCCGTTAGGGGAGACATCATATAAGTCGATATTCTTTGCCCAACCAAAGTGAGCGTTGACATGGACGTTATCGCTAGTAGTAAATGCAACTTTCATTTTTTTCCTCTCAGATGAATAAAATAAGGGAAAACTTTAAGCAGTTAACCCGTTTGAGTGAAGCGCGACGGGACTATGTTTGGCTTCTTCTTCCATAAGAATATTGCCAACATCAAATAAAAACTTCATGGTGCCACGATATCCCACTAAACAACGTTGTCCTAATCCTAATCGATCAAAGATAGGATAACCCATTCTATATAAAGGGGCTTTGAGACGTTTCGCTAAGGATGTACCGTGGGAATTGGTAATAATTAAATCTGAACCAACAGCCAATTCTTCTAAGTCTTCTAAGTCGCCAATGGTAACCGTATCGATGGGTAAATTTTCCAAAAGTGGGGACTTCGTTGTGGTAACAGCAGCTTGAATCGTTGCTCCCATTTCTGTTAATAACCAAGCGGTTTGATACAGTAAATCAGGTTCTAATGCCAAAGAAACTTTTTTACCACCAAAATAGAAATGAGTGTCTAAAATAACATCCTGTAACTGACGACGTTGCCGTTGTAAATGGGCGGGAACATTAGGTACAATGGGGAAATGATGATCGCAACGGGCTGTTAAAATTTGAGACAGTTCCCATAAAAACGAATCAACTGTATCCAACCCTGCTAAACGGGAAAAAACTTGATATTTTGTGCCAAAACGTTGCTGTAAAATAGTGGCCGCTTTACGCATACTTTCCCCAATCGCTAACGTTAAACAAGAACGGTTTAACTGTTTTAATTGAGTTAAACTGGTTCCCCCTGTGGTAACAGTGTGATAATCATCTTCTAAATGGCCATCCAAAGAACGAGATAAGTCAGGAACCATAATGGGGGTGATACCAAACCCTTCAATGATGGTTTTGATCTCTTCTACGTCTCCAGGAGACAAATGAGAGGCGCATAACACCGTTACCTGGGGTTTCATTCCCACCGTTGGCGGTTCATCATCGGCCACATTCCCATAGTCAGCAGAGACAATACTTTCTACAGCTGCCCCATACCCATCCTGCAACGAACCTTTATAATCAGGAGTAGAAACCGAAACAATCGGAAAATTATCTAACTCTGGATGTTTCTCCCGAAATGTCTTTAAAATGCGCTTCATATCATCTCCTCTCGTCTCCGTTAACCCAGTGGTTAACAAGCCAATGATTTGAGGATGATATTTTTCCAGAATTGTTAAGATCGCCTGTTCTATATTATCTTCCCCGCCTAAAATGGTACTAACTTCCGTCATGGCAGTGGTAGACAGAGGAATAGACTCACGAAAATGACGCACCAGAACCACTTTAGCAAAAGCAGTGCATCCTTGCGAACCATGAAACAGAGGCATCATCTTCCGCAACCCCAGAAACGCTAACGCCGCGCCCAAAGGTTGACTCATTTTCAAAGGGTTGACTGATAGGGACTTGTTGGGGTTTAGGATCGTTGTCATTGTTGTTACTCCTCTGTTGTGCCGGGTGTGGGGTGTATGGGAAGTTTGGGAAGATATATCACTTCAAACTTCTGACTTCTGACTTCTGACTTCTGACTTCATCACTCTCCTTCTGCTTCTAGGTTCAATAGACTTTCGTGTTCCTGTTGCCAAAGTTCCCAAGGGGAGGGTTTACGAACTTGTTTCCAAATGGGACTATAAACCGCTTCGCTTAATTCTCGGGCCATTTCTACTAAACCGATATAACCAGCGTAGGGATGATGACGTTCTTGGTTAATATCTAAGAAAGGAATCTTAGCTTTCAGTGCCGTATATTGGTTTCTTCCTCCTGCTACCAAGAGGTCAGCATTTGTCTTCTGAATGACCCGTAAAAGCTCCTCTGGGCTACCTTTCTCCAACATAATGCCATCTTTGCCCAAAAGTTTCTTAATCCGTCCCTTATCCTCTTCTGTGCTTTTCTTGGTGCTAGTGGCTACCACTTCCATGCCTAAGTCTTGGGCGGCTGAAACGATGGACCAACTTTTCACCCCACCGGTGTACAAAACCATGCGTTTACCCTTGAGACGTTCTCGATAAGGGGCTAAAGCGATGTCTAACTTAGCGGTTTCTTCTTCGATTATTTGTTCAACTCGTTCTATTAATACTTGATCCCCAAAAAATTGAGCGATATTGCGTAAACAACGGTTCATATCTTGGATGCCATAAAAAGACTCCTCAATGTAAGGAATGTTGTAGCGTTCCTGCATAGCAGAAGCCATATTAATTAAGGCCTTAGAGCAGATCATGACATTCAGTTTTGCTCGATGAGCAGAACACACTTCTTCATAACGTGCGTCCCCTGTAATCTTTGCTAAAACACGAATTCCCGCTTTTTTAAACAGAGGAAGAACCCCCCACATTTCACCGGCAACATTATATTCACCGATTAAATTAATATCATAAGCTGTGGTATAGTCAGGTTCTTTGCTGCCAACAACGTGATCTAATAAGGCCTCACCTCCCAGACGGTTTCCTAAGTTTTTACTACCCACAAAACCAGGAGAATGAACAGGAATAACTGGCGTTCCATATTTATCAGTTGCCGCCTTACAAACCGCATCCAAATCATCACCAATCAGAGCAGTAACACAAGTAGAATAAACAAAAACCGCAGCCGGATTATACTTTTTTATTAATTGAGCGATCGCCTTATAAAGCTTTTTTTCCCCACCAAAAATAATATCATTTTCTGATAAATCAGTCGTTAGTCCCATCTTATAAGTCATGGGTCCACTAGAGAGACTCCCACGACTATTCCAACTATTACCAGAACAACCAATAGGACCATGAACTAAATGAGCAGCATCGGTAATAGGAACTAAAGCAATAGAAGCCCCATCAAACGCACAACCCCCTTGAGCAGAACCAGGGTTAGCCTTTTGAGTACAAGACTTATTTTTACCTTGACCCTCCTTATTTTGATTATGTTCACATCCTGGTTGTGTCAACAAATCGTTGATTTTGCTCTTAGTTAGTTTCATGACTGAATTCCCTAATAATTACCAGTGACCATTGTTCAGTTATCAGTTATCGGTGAGCAGTTATCAGTTATAATTTTTAACAAATATAATGCTCAACATCTTCACCACAAATATCAGCCAAATAAGTTAACGCTTTCAGTCTTAAAGCCACAAATTCGTGATAAAAAGGATTTAATTTGCACAGAGGAGGAATATGAATTAACTTACGTCCTAACACCGTTATGGTTCTCTCAAACGGACAAGAACAAGGAATCACCCGACAAATAAAATGGGCAAAGGAGGTACTTGTAACCTCTATACTATTAAGCCAGCGTTTGAGGGGGAAAAGGGGATCAAGGGTGAATCTTTTTTGTGTAGAGTAAGGAGTAGGACTTGTCATAACCATTTCCTCATCTTGATTAAAAATAATGGCAGAGAGTTTTTGAGAGCAGAAGAAGCAGGGGAGGCAGAGGAAGCAGAGGAAGAAAATATTAATTTCAAACGTTCTGACTTCTGTGCAATAACGTTAGGAACTCTGTTAAAAAACTTCTGACTTCTGTGCGATAGCGCCGGAACGCAGTGAGGAACTTCCGACTTCAAAAAAGAGGGGGAGAGGGGGGGAGTGAGGACTCCCTGAATCTTCCTAATCTCCCTCGTATTCAGATTTCCTGTGATTAACGAACTAAGTCGAAAGAAATATCCGTTACGGCAGGGGTATCTGTCTTGCGATCTAATTGGTCCATCAGTCCATTAGCGATCCAGGTGAGAAGGTTGATCGCACCTTCGTAACCAATGGTAGAGTAACGGTGTAAGTGATGGCGATCGAAGATAGGATAGCCAATACGGATTAAAGGAGTCTTGGTATCACGCTCTAAATACTTAGCGTAGGAATTACCAATGATGAAGTCAACGGGTTCAGTGAAGAGTAAGGAACGCATATGCCATAAGTCCTTACCACCCCAAACGGTTGCTTGTTGTCCGTAGGGACTAGCCGCTAATAAGGCTTCAGCTTCAGCAATAAATTCCTTGGTGCTGTTGTTAACCAAGACGTGAACAGGTTCAATACCCATTTCTAACATGAACTGTAATAAGCCCATTACTAGATC
>JASJDD010000016.1 GCA_030065735.1 Crocosphaera sp. | reverse complement strand
TTATCTGAAAGAGTATTTTGTTGCGAGAAATGTCATTATCAAATAGATAGGGATTTAAACGCAGCAAATAACCTCAAAAAACTAGGTCAAGCTATGGCCGAAGTTACGCCTGTGGACAAGACGAGCGACCCCCTTAACAGAGATAACTTTGCTTTTATGGTCTTAGGGGAGAAACGCTATAATAGCTTATGTTATCGGGCTTATTTATTCAACTGTCCCTACAATCGCTGTCATTACAGAACCTATGGCAACTATTCAATGTTCTAACCCTGAATGCCAAACGATCAACCCTTCAGAGAACCGAGTGTGCGAGAAATGTGAAACCCCTCTCCTCAAACGATATCTACGACCTTTAGGGGACTGGATAGAATCATTGGAGGTGGGACAGTTAGTTGATGAACGCTATTGGCTGATTAGCCATCAGGTTGTCTTAGATAGCAAGCCCGGAATTCCCCCTGAGTTTAGTGAAGATATTCCCGATAAACTTAGAAAATATCTACGGTTATTTCCTTATCGTCTCCATTTACCCCAAATCTATACTTACTACAATCCTTTTTCAGAAGAATCTGATCAAGGGGGTGAAATTGGTCTCCTCGAATATGGAACGATTCCCCTTAACGAATCAGGAGAACCTCGCTATCCTGAATTATTGCCTAAATTAACGGAAATTTGGCCTCAAGCCAAGGATAATCCTTTACGACAGTTAAACTGGTTATGGCAAATGGCCACACTGTGGCAACCCTTAGCAGGACAGCAAATGGTATCGAGTTTACTCGATTTCTCCTTAGTTGCAGTCAATGCAGGGGTGATTCAATTATTAGATTTTCATCAAGACGAACATAATTTCCACAGTGTCAAAGAGTTAGGGAAACTCTGGTTATCTCTAGTCGAAGACACTTCCCCCTTGATTGTTGATTATCTTCAATCCCTGTGTGATTATCTACAACGAGGCAAAATTCCCCATCCTGAATATCTTTTAACCTATTTTGAACCTGCCTTAACTGACTGTGGACGTTGGTATGACAAACAATACCAAATTTTTACCTTAACCGATGCCGGACCAACCCGTGATCATAACGAAGATGCTTGTTATCCTCCGGCCGGAGAACTGATAGAACCCCCTGCTAACCAACCTAATTTCACTATTGTTTGTGATGGGGTTGGAGGACAAGATGGAGGAGAAATTGCCTCCAACTTAGCCATTGATACCCTCGTAGAAGAAATTCCTAAACTGCCGATGTTTAGTGAGACTCGCAATAGTCAACAAGGGTTACAAGACTTGGCAGAAGTCATTAGTCTGAGCAATAATCGCATTAGTGAACGCAACGACGCTGAAAATCGTCAAGATAGACAACGCATGGGAACGACCTTGGTCTTAAGTTTAGTCCATGACCACGAGGTTTATTTAGCCAGTGTCGGAGACTCCCGCATTTATCGCATTACCCCTGAGAGTTGTCACCAAGTCACCACTGATGATGATTTAGCTTCTAGAGAAGTGCGTTTAGGGTATTTATTCTATCGAGATGCCATTAAATATCCCAATGCTGGGGCTTTAGTACAAGCATTAGGTATGACGAATGCTAATTCTCTCTATCCTAATCTTACCCGTTTGATTACGGATGATGATTGTATTTTCTTGTTATGTTCTGATGGTTTAAGTGATTATGATCGGGTTGATCAGTATTGGAAGCTAAAAATTGCGGGGATTTTAACTCAAGAAAAAGATTTACCGACTGTAGGGAAAGAACTGATTGATGTCGCTAATGATAAGAATGGTCATGATAATGTGACAATTTCTCTTCTTTACTGTCAAATCAAGTTCTCCTCTGTCGAACCCACTCCCTTATCCATTACCTCGATTGAAGCATCCTTTGAAACTGCCAAAGAAGAAATTAATCCGACCATAGACACCTCTGATGATCTTCCTTCAGACTTACAACCAACGGAACCCTTTCCCTCAAGGGACGAAACACCAGTCCTCAAAAAAAGGAACTTCTTTCTTCTCTTCAGTCTTTTAGGAATCATCGTTCTGATTATTGGTGCAGGGGTTTATGGTCTGTGGAAACTGCTACAACCCACTCCCACTCCTATTTCTGTCCCTTCTCCTTCCCCTCCTCCTCAGTCTTCCTTACCTGAATCGGGGACAATGATTCAACTCAGAACAACCCTTTCTCTAGAAGAAACCCCCGCAGGGAATCAACTTGCTCAAGACGTTCCTCCTGACAGCATATTACAAATTTTGACCCAAGAAGACACCCAAAAAGCCATCAAGGTCAAAATTTGTCAAATAGCTGCTGAAACATCCCCTGAAGCCCTTTCTTTAAAGGAATTAGAAGGCAAAGAAGCTTGGATAGCAACCCCCAATTTACAACCTTCTGTTTATCGACCCTATCAAGGGGAAACTGTGGGAAATTGCGAACCATCAAAACCTTGAAGAAGGCAGGGGGCAGGGGGCAGAAGGCTGATAAAAAGTAGTTAGAAAAGAGGGTTTCTTAATAATAATTTCCTACTTTTCGGTGATGAATAGCGGTTAAACCATCGGGGTTGGAAACTCGTCCATTGGTGACTTTACTGTAAACAATCCAATGATCGCTACATTCCATACGACTGACGACTTCGCATTCTAAATACGCTAAAGCATCCACTAAAATCGGTGATCCATTCTTGGCAGTTTGGATATTTATTCCTTCAAAACGATCAGCCCCAGGACGGAATCTTTTGAGGAAATGCTTCATGAGGGGTTGATATTTGCCTTCTTCGAGGATGTTTAAAACGAAACTATCCCCCACCTGCATTAACGACTCGATCGCCCGATCTTTCGCTACCGCAACGGTAAACCCTGGGGGTTCAAAACTGGCTTGTGTTACCCAAGAGGCTAACATCGCCCCGTTGAGTTCCCCTTTATTGGCGGTTAGGATGTATAAACCACTACTAATACGACCGATCGCTTTATCTAAGTCGCTATCTAAGGATTTTCGTTGCTTGACCTTGCGATCTTGGGTTAAAGTTTGTCCTAAGTCCGTTCCTGCTTCTTCACAGAGTTGATAAATGGCTTCACTGGGGGTATCTTTGACCCGAATGGAGTTAAATCCTTTACTTAAACCGGCTTCTCTAAACTTGGTTAATAAGGGATCGATGGGTTCGTCGTTTCCTCCATAAGATTCAAACATCCCAATATATTGCTTGTTTTTGGCTGCAGCAATAATGGTTCCGATGTTACTGGTGGTTTCTTTGTTATGATGACCTTCTAGGGGCGGCATACCAATCACTAAACCGGCAGAACGACTAACGATTTCGTGGACATCTTGGGTGTCAGCCGATTTTAAGTCTACCATTTCCACCGCTACACCGGCCTTGGTAATCCCCTTGGCAATGGCTTGAGAAAGGCGATCGCTGTATCCGTAGTCAGAGATATAAAACACGGCCACGCTTTTATCAGCTTTGCTTTGTTCTTCGCTCCAACTCCGATAGCGTTCTACTAGCTCATGCAAATTATAGCGCAACAAAGGCCCATGACCATTGGCAACGGTAGAAATAGTTCCTAACTTATCCATGCGTTTCATGGCAGACAGGACTGATCGCGCATTGGGACCCATCAAACATTCATAATAGAAGTGATAGTCTGGGGCAATATCCTCTAAATGTTCATCATAAAGCCGATCAGAACAATAGTGCATTCCAAAGACATCACAGGTGAACAAAGTTTCTGTACCTTGGTCGTAGGTTAAAATCGTGTCAGGCCAATGTAAATTAGGCGCACTAACAAAATCTAAAACATGACCTTTCCCTAAGTCCAAAGACTCACCGCTTTTGACTAAAATACGTTCAAAGGGTTGATGAATAAAGTCTTCTAGAAAGTTTATGGCAACTTTTGATCCCACTACCGTTGCTTGGGGAGCCAATTCTAAGATATCTTTAACCAAACCACTATGATCCGGTTCGGTGTGACTAATAACCAAATAATCGATGGTTTTGGGATCAATCAGTCCCATTAGGGTATCTAGGTATAGCTGACGAAACTTAGCGTGGGAGGTGTCTATTAAAGCAATTTTATCACCCCGAATGATATAGGAGTTGTAGGTCGTTCCGTTTTGCAGGCCAAACTCAATGTCAAAGCGATCGCGATCCCAGTCCAAAGAACGTATAGTAGTGGTATCTTCAGCAATATCAGCAGTTTGTATAGTTAAACGATTTTCTGTTTTGATGGGAGTTGCAACCATATCTCTCTCCGTATAATATTTCCATTTTTGTTTATATTGTGACACGCTTCTTGAATAATGTGACTTTAAGTTACTTATGGAAAGGGTAAGATTCTTTTAATCAGTTGTCAGTTATCAGTTATCACTCATCAGTTATCGGTTTTTTTAGTTATCAATAAGATGGTTTAATTAGTCATACTGAGAATAACACTAACTAAAATAGCCACAGCAGCAGTTACTAATACACCTAATGAGACATTTAATTGTTGTTTATTAGCGTCTTGATAAGCTTTAATTTCATTTCTGATAGCATTAATTTGAGCATCAGATGTTTTTTGCGATTGTTCAAGGGATTGCTGCATTTGGGCTATTTTTTCATTAGAAGATTGCTGCATTTGAGCTATTTTTTCATTAGAAGATTGCTGCATTTGTAACATTGCTTGCTGCATCTGAGCTATTTTTTCATCAGATACCTGTTTATATAAATCTAATTTTTCTGAATACAATTCTAATTTTTCTGCTAGAAGGTGATCATTTCTTTCTAGGATGTCTAATTTCTCAATAATCGTTTGAAACTCTCTTTCTGTCATTGATCTAATTCCCAAAAAACTCCATCATTTCTCTTCTCGTATTTTACTAGATATTGCTGTAATTAAACACAATTTGAAGAGTCATACCTGATACAACGCTGGTAAAATCTTTGTCAAAGTCAAAAAAATCAGTTAAAATCTGTTTAAAATTCTAATAGTATAGGGTTATGAGTGATCTTGTTCTTGATGTATCTAATCTCCGTATTGAATTCCCCTTACAAGGAAAACCAAAGAAGGTGGCAGTAGATAATATCAATTTTCAACTCAAAAGAGGGGAAATTTTAGGAATTGTTGGAGAGTCAGGATCGGGGAAATCTGTGACTTCTTTAGCGATTATGGGGTTAATTCAAAACCCTGGTAAAATTGCTCAAGAAAGTAGTATTAAATATTATCAAGATCCAGAAGCTCATATTGAGTTAACGAGATTAGAAGACTCAGAATGGACAAAATGTCGTGGTCAAGAAATTGCCATGATTTTCCAAGAACCCATGAGTGCTTTTAACCCTGTTTATACCATAGGATATCAATTAACTGAAGCTATCAAACTTCATCAGAAGGTAACTCAAGAAGAAGCTAATCAAGAAGCCATTAAGTTATTAAAAGATGTAAAAGTTTTAAAGCAAACCTGTCCCGATAAACAAGCAACGACCTATTTAAAACGCTATCCTCATGAACTGTCTGGAGGACAATTACAACGGGTTATGATTGCGATGGCTATCTCTTGTAACCCTAAAATTTTAATCGCCGATGAACCCACAACTGCTTTAGATGTTACGGTTCAAAAAGGTATTTTAGAGTTATTAAGAGGTCTTTGCAAAGACAATAATATTGCTATGATTTTTATTTCCCATGACTTGGGCGTTATTAATGAAGTAGCTGATAATATATTAGTCATGTATCAAGGAAAAGTGGTTGAAAAAGGAACAAAAAAACAAATTCTTTATTCTCCTCAAGAACCTTACACAAAAGGATTATTAGCTTGCCGTCCTCCTCTGCATATTAAAGTAGATAAGCTACCTACTGTTGCTGATTTTTTGGAAGAGAAGAAAGACCTTGAATTATCTAAAGAAAGTGATTTAATTTATAAAATCATTCCTCATAATGAAATGCAATCTAGAACTCAGGAAGCAGAAGAAAATAAAGTTTTGTTATCAGTAGAAAAGTTAAGCGTCGAGTTTGGAAAATCAGTTTTTTGGGGATTAAAACCAAATAAATTTAAAGCAGTTAATAACATTAGCTTTCAGGTTTATGCAGGGGAAACATTAGGATTAGTTGGAGAATCTGGTTGTGGAAAATCAACTTTAGCCAGGACAATTTTGAGACTAATTCCAGCAGCAAACGGCAAGGTTTCCTTTGAAACTTACGAAATTTCTAAGAAATCTATGAGTAACAAGTGGTTGCGAAATCTTAGAAAAAATATGCAAATTGTATTCCAAAATCCCTATAATTCTCTCAACCCAAGACTAACAGTAGGACAAGCTATTGCTGAACCGATGATTATTCATAAGACCCAACCCAATAGCAAGAAAAGAAAAGAGATTGTTGAAGCCTTATTAACTTTAGTTGGCTTACCTACAGATAGTTATAATCGTTATCCTCATGAATTTTCCGGAGGGCAAAGACAACGGGTTTGTATTGCTCGCGCTTTAGCCTTAAATCCTCGTTTTTTGATTTGTGACGAGTCAGTTTCTGCTTTAGATGTGTCTGTACAAGCACAAGTTTTGAACCTGTTAAAAGATTTACAAGAAAAGTTAAAATTGACCTGTATTTTTATCTCCCATGATTTGAGTGTAGTCAGATTTATGAGCGATCGCATTCTAGTAATGAATCAAGGGGAAATTGTTGAAATGGGAGATGCAGAAAAAATTATTAATAATCCTCAAGAAGAATATACAAAAAATCTACTTAATTCGATTCCTGAATTCCCTGAAGACTTGAGGTGGACATCTGAGAAGACAGTTATCAGTGAACAGTGAACAATGATCAATAAATTTAGCTAATCACTGACAACTGATCACCGATAACTGACTAGGGCTTCACTCAGTTACCCCTTCTAGGATAGGATAGGGAAAATCTAGAATTATGTAATTGTATTAACAACTTATGTTTTTCAAATCTGCCTTATCTCGTATTCTAGCCCTAGTTTTGGTAGCTGTTGTCGCTTTAACAGGGTGTGGTAATAGTTCTGCTGGACTTTCTGGGAATTATAGCCAAGATACCTTAAAAGTGATCGAAACCTTAACCACAGCCATTGATTTACCCAATGACGCTGACAATAAACAAGAAATTCAGTCTTTAGCCAAAGAACAAATTAATGATTATATTTCTCGCTATCGACGCAATGATAAATCTGGGGGACTTCGTTCCTTTACTACTATGCAAACAGCATTAAATGCCCTTGCCGGTTACTATACTTCTTATGGGAGTCGTCCTATCCCCGAAAAGTTGAAAAAACGTCTAAAACAAGAATTTAAGCAAGCAGAAGTCGCCATTAAACGAGGCATTTAGTGAAACTCTGTTGTTAACGACAGGGTCTTTTTGCTTATAATATTCGAAGGTTTGATCGTTCAAGCCTTTTTTTATTACTCTTTGATAAAAGCGATGATTTCTAAACTTACTCTTTCTTTACTCACAACCCTGATATTAGGTAGTAGTATTACCCCAGTTATTGCTTCTGCTGATATTCCTATACTGTTGTCACAAACTTCTAATAAGGAACAATTAGATGACTTATTACGTCGAGGCAGAGATTATGTCGATAAAGGAAATTATCAAAGGGCGATCGCTCTTTATGAACAAGCAGCGAGTTTAGATAATGATAACGCGAAAATTTTTTCAGGAATTGCCTATCTACACAGTCAACAAGGTAACTACCCAGCTGCGGTAAAATACTATCAAAAAGCCCTTTCTATTGATTCAAGTAACGCTGATTTTTATTATGCTTTAGGGGATAGTTTAGCCAATACAGGAGATAATCGCAATGCAGCTTCGGCCTATTATTATGCCATTCAACTTAACCCTGAATTTATTAAAAGTTATATTGGTTTAGGAGTCGTTTTACTCCGTCAAGAAGATTATGAAGGGGCTGCAGAAGCTTACAAAAGAGTGATTGCCCTTGATCCTAATAATCCTGAAGCATTTGCTATTATGGGATCGTCTTTGCTACAACAAAAACAACTGGATCAAGCTTTACAATATTTAGGAAATGCTGTTCAACGCTTTCCCCGTGATGTAGACTTAAGATTATTATTCGCGACGGCTTATTTACAAAAAGGCCAACTACAACTAGGTAATGAACAATTAAAAAGAGCAGAAAGAATCGATCCTAGAAACATTAAAATTCAATTAAAAATTGCTCGTGTTTATGAGGTTCAAGATAATCTAGATGAAGCTCTCCAAATTTATCGTCGTGTCTCTTTTTTTAACAGAAAACTCCCAGAAGCTTATGCGGGAGTAGGCAGGATTCAATTAGCGCAAAAAGATTATTTAGGAGCGATTATTACTTATAAGGATTTAATCGAGATTATTCCCCAAAATCCTGAACCTTATTACTATTTAGGTATGGCTTTTAAAGAAAGAGATAGAAATAAAGAAGCTAAAAAAGCACTAAATTACGCTAAAAAACTTTATCAAGAATATGAAAATACAGAAGGAATTAAAAAGGTTGATCAATTGTTAAAACAACTATAACGAGAACAGGTATAATTGAAGATAACTGTAATCACAATGAATAATTGTCTTAAATTGTAGATAATTCACTAGGAGTTCTTATCATGGTTAAAACCCTTTCTACCATGTTACCGTTGGGAACCAAAGCCCCAGACTTTTCCTTAGAAGATGTGGTATCTGGTAACAAAATTTCTCTCAATAGCTTTGCTGATCAAAAAGCTTTATTGGTAATGTTTATTTGTGTTCATTGTCCTTTTGTTAAACATCTTCAAGATGCCCTAGCAGCATTAGGAAAAGAATACGTAGATAAAGGCTTAGGTATTGTAGCTATTAGTGCGAATGATATTACCACACACCCCGACGATGCCCCCGACAAAATGAAAGAAATGGCAAAAACATTGGGCTTTAATTTCCCTTTTTGTTACGATGAAAGTCAAGAGGTTGCTAAAGCTTATACCGCTGCTTGTACTCCCGATTTCTTCTTATTTGATGCTGATAATACTTTAGTTTATCGCGGCCAATTTGATGATAGTCGTCCTGGAAATGATGTTCCTGTCACCGGAAAAGACTTAAAAGCAGCCATAGAAGAGGTTTTACGGGATAGAACCGTTGATACTCAGCAAAAACCCAGTATTGGCTGTAACATCAAATGGAAAGCAGGTAATGAACCTCCTTACTTTGGTGCGTAGTAATTAAACCTCGTCGTTAACGGCGGGGTCTGTTAACGAAGTCAGAAGTTCCTCACTGCGTTCCGGCGCTATCGCACAGAAGTTGTTTTTGTGACGAGGATTTAAGCCTCCCCCCAAAAACTTTTCGCGGCTCGACTGAGCTTCGCCGAACGTCTTTAAAAAGCGAGGTTTTAGACCCTATGATCTCGATAAGGACTTGGGAGAATTATCCATTGGATGGCGCAATTGAACTGGATTTGTTAGATTTAGGATGGTCTTTGGGTATCATGGCCATTGCTGTAGTTTTGTCCAACTGGCAACGGTTAGGCTTAGAGGGACAACTCCTATTAGCCACAGGGCGATCGCTTCTTCAACTCTTAGCAGTCGGTTATGTCATTGCTGCTATCTTTGAATTAAACCATCCTCTCCCTGTTCTGCTTATTTTAGGGGTGATGTTGACCATTGCTGCCCAAGTTACCCGAAACCGCATTCCTTACAAGGGAAAGGGCTTTTTTCCTTTGGTTTGGGTATCTTTGTTAGTGAGTAGTGGCTTAACCCTGAGTTATGCCCTCGCTTTAATTATCCAACCCCAAACCTGGTATTCTCCCCAGTATTTAATCCCGTTAGCGGGCATGATCCTGGGAAATGCGATGAATAGTGCTTCTTTATCGGGAGAACGTCTCATTAACGCCATTTCTCATAACCAACTTGAGGTAGAAACCTATTTATGTCTAGGGGCTACTCCCAAAGAGGCGATCGCCAATTATCGGAAAGAAGCGATTCGGGTTAGTTTAATTCCTACCCTAAATCAAATGATGGTGGTAGGGATGGTTAGTTTGCCGGGAATGTTTACTGGACAAGTATTAGGAGGCAGTGATCCTTTAAATGCTGCTTCCTATCAAATTTTAATTTTATTTATGATTATGTTAACCAATATCTTAACATCTATTTTGGTAACAGAAGGAGTTTATCGTCGCTGTTTTAATGAACAAGCACAGTTAATTATTAAGTAGGTAGGTGAAAATAAAGTTAAAATACAAGATAGGAGTCAGAAGTCAGAAGTCAGGAGTCAGGAGTCAGAAGTCAGGAGTCAGGAGTCAGGAGTCAGGAGTCAGGAGTCAGGAGTCAGAAGTCAGAAGAAAAATTGTGATTCTAATCTCTATTCTTTTGTTACCACTATTTTATAATTAATTCTGTTAAGTTATTCTAAGCAATTAGAATTTTGTATAAATTTAAGTTATATTATTCAGAATAGTGAGAGAGTGTAATTATGGTGAATTTTTTAATAATAATTGTTAGTTTATCCTTAATTATTTGGATTTATTTATTACTATTTCGAGGCTGGTTTTGGTTAAGCAATCAACGAATTAATAGCCATCTTCAACCCTTAGATCAATATCCTTCTGTTTGTGCTGTTATTCCTGCTCGCAATGAAGCAGATGTTTTACCCATTAGTTTAAAGTCTCTTTTAAATCAAGACTATCCAGGTAATTTTTCCCTTATTTTGGTGGATGATCAAAGCGATGATAATACGGGAAATGTAGCGCAAGAAATTGCCAAAAATTGCCAAAAATCTCAACAGTTACAAGTTATTTCAGGACAACCCTTAGCAGCAGGTTGGTCAGGAAAATTATGGGCAATGAAACAGGGAATTGAACAAGCTGAAAAGCTCGAAAATAAGCCTGATTATTTACTGTTAACCGATGCTGATATTGAACATCATAATAGCAATTTACAAGAATTAGTTAATCAAGCAGAAACAGAAAACTTAGCCCTAACTTCTCTCATGGTTAAGTTAAGATGCGACAGTTTTTGGGAACAATTTTTAATCCCTGCTTTTGTCTTTTTCTTTGAAAAACTTTATCCCTTTTCTTGGGTGAATAACCCTCACAATAAAATGGCAGCAGCAGCAGGAGGTTGTATCTTAATTCGTCGTCAAATTTTAGAAGAAATTGGTGGTATAGAAGTGGTTAAACAAGCTTTAATTGATGATTGTTCCTTAGCAGCAGCAGTCAAAGCAAAATTACAAGAAAATCGACAAAATATAGAGCAAGGAATTTGGTTAGGGTTGAGTGAAAAAACTGTTAGTTTACGACCTTATGATAGCTTAGACTCAATTTGGAATATGGTCGCTAGAACGGCTTATACACAGTTAAATTATTCCCCATTATTATTAATAGGAACTTTATTAGGATTAACGTTGGTTTATTTAGTCGCCCCTATTAGTTTGATGATAGGATTAATTATTCATAATTCAGTTATTACTATTGTGGGTGGAATTACCTGGTTATTAATGACTATTTCCTATCTTCCTACTTTAAAATTGTATCGATGTTCTCCTGTCTGGGGATTAAGTTTACCTCTGATTGGTCTTTTATATGGTTTAATGACCCTAGACTCAGCTTGGCGACATTGGCGCGGAAAAGGAGGCGGTTGGAAAGGACGAGTTTATGTCAATTCGTAAGAGTAATAATATGTTAATTCTCTTAAATTTTTCTAGCTTTTTATGCTTTTTTATTGTAGGTTAGTGATTAGCTTTTTACCATCGATCTTGAAAAAACAGGCATCTGTTTTGCCGTTAAGGCGAAGGTAGGAGCAGCACTATGTTAACGAAGTTAGAAGTTCCTCACTACGTTCCGGCGCTATCGCACAGAAGTTCCTCACTACGCTCCGGCGCTATCGCAGTGAGAAATTTTCAGTCTGTCCATGCAAGTATAAACTCCATAAAATTATAGATGTTAATATGGTTGAGCCTATTATTAATGCCATTAACAGCCAAAATTATCAGGAAGCTTACCATCTGCTTCAACAGTTACAGCAAGAAGATCCCAACAATATTTGGATTCCATTTTATCAAGCCCGTTTAGCTGAAGCCCAAGGAGATGTCACCTTTGCTAATCAACGCTATCGAGAACTGTTACCTAATACGGTTAATCCTAAGTTGATGAGGCAAATTCGTCAAGGGATTGAACGAATTAACCAACAGGAAGTTAAGGAACGTCAAACGGCTTTAAACCAAGCGATGGAACAAAGCGGGGCGTTAGAAATGGGGATGTTAGTCCTCGAAGCTATGCCGAATGAGTTAAAAAAGACAGCAGCCCAGAAATTTGGGGAAATTATGGATATTGATCCCTACACCGCTAGATTACAACTTCCTAGTCGTTCCTGGCGATTATACCGTACTGGGGCTATTGGTCGGCTAAAATTCCAAGCAGAACAACTGCAACAAGCAGACATTCCTTGTTTTACTGCATTGGTTCGCTATGTTAATATCCTAGAGGTGTATGGTGTTCTCTATATCGAGTCAGTGGAACCTAAAGTTACCATTGTCTACGAACCGAAAAAAGGACAACGGGATATCTTGACATTTGAATGGTCGGAAGTAGCACAACGGGTAGACGGGTTACTTCCCATTTTTGAAGAATGTGTGGATGTTGGTTTAAGGGGGAAATTAAAAAGGACAATAAAAACCTTAGACTATGCGAACATTTGCGATCTTCATCTGCCTCAAAAGCAGACTATCATTCGCTTGTGTGATCAACAATATCGTTTCAGAGAAGGAGTATCCTTTTCTGATCAGCAAAAAGTTAAAGATGGCCAAGCAACCATTAAGGAAAGTTGGCAACACATTATGGCTTTTATTGCTGAAAAAACCCCATCACTCCCTACCTACTCAGAGTTTACTCCCTTTGGTGAATCAGCCATTGATTTTCAAGAGTTACTTAAACTCATTAACCCTCACATTGACCTATTACGTCGGGAGGAAACCCCTTGGGATGCTGCCTTTCATTTGTATAGTAGTCTGGCTTTTATGAAAAAGTTTTCGCAAAAATTGAGCCAAAAAAAGGGTTAACCGAGGACTGGTCAACCCCAAGCTTGGGAACGCGCGCTAAATCTTAGCTGTGAAGAACTAAATTGATATTAGCTTTTCCTAAGTTACGCTGCTTAACTTCTGCTAAGGTCTTGTTAACAGCATACTTTTGGTTGATGGAGTTGATTAACTCAGTTTGGTTGTGCTTCTTAGCAACACCCCAAAGGTCAGCAATTAAATCGAAGCTACCATCGCTATTGCGAGACCAGCCGAGATCATATTCACCATCAAGAACAGCAACGATATCAGAACGAACGCGCTGACCGTTATAACCTCTTACATCAGCATCGGTCTTCACAAAAATACCGAGATCGCGTAAAGAAGCCTTTAAAATTTCAGCATCTGTGATTTTGGTGCGCAGAGTGCTAAAGTGAGACATTTTCGATTTCCTCCAGTAGAATAGAAGTTGACAACAACAATTTAGGGTTTATCTTTGCCGTCTAATCAGGACGACGGTCGATAGGCTGCTAGCTCTTGGCTAGCCTTTGCACCTGTTGGGAGCAGGTGAAAGCTTGTTAGAACTCCAATCGCTGGTATTCAGCGATGGAGGCTGAAGCAGGCCGCGCTCTCTGCCGCGCCCAGTCCCGTAGGGCTGTTACCTGTTCAGTCATAGTACGAGATAGGGGTAGGGTCGATTTAATGGCAGCAATAATATCCAGCTGATTAAACTCCCTATCTTGAGCAAACGCCTCATACATCGCTGCAATGATGGCTTGCTCTATCTCTGCACCAGAAAATCCATCAGATACCTTAGCGAGTTGCTCAATATTGAAGCGAGAAGTGTCTGAGCGACGCTTACTAAGGTGAATGTTGAAAATAGCAATCCGTTCTTCTAAATTGGGCAAATCCACGAAGAAAATTTCGTCAAATCTTCCTTTGCGTAAAAATTCTCCTGGTAGCCGTTCTACACGGTTGGCTGTAGCCATGACAAACACCGATGAGGTTTTTTCCTGCATCCAGGTTAAAAAGGAGCCAAAAATTCGGCTTGAGGTTCCTCCATCGGAATCGGCTGACCCTGCACCACCAGCAAAGGCTTTGTCTAGTTCATCAATGAAGAGTATAGCAGGGGAAATGGATTCTGCGGTTCTTAGGGCGTTTCTTAAGTTAGCTTCCGAACGACCGACAGCGGAGTCATAAACCCTACCTAAATCTAACCGCAGTAGGGGTAAGCCCCATAACCGCGAGGTGGTCTTAGCAATTAGGGATTTTCCGCATCCTGGAACCCCCAAAATTAACATTCCCTTGGGTTGGGGTAAGCCATATTCCCTGGCTCTTTCTGTAAAAGCCCCAGACCTTTGTTTAAGCCATTTTTTTAGTTCTTCTAAACCGCCAACTGAATTGATGGTTTCATCTTCTTCGATATAATCTAGAACTCCATTTCGCCGAATCTGCTGCTTTTTCTCGGATAAAACGATATCAACTTCCCTTTCTGTGAGACGACCCGCTTTGACATAAGCTTTGCGATACACTTTCTCTGCTTCATCCTTCGTTAGTCCCAGGGTAGCTTTCAGTAGCTTCTCACGAGCATCAGTGCTAATGCGGTTACTTCTGATTTGCTCAAGTTGTCCTGATAGAACTTGATTGAGTTCGCTAAGGTCTGGAAAAGGAAAATCGAGAACAACTATATCTTTTTCGAGTTCGATGGGAATCTGTTGGAGGGGAGAGAGTAAAATGATGGTTTTCTCTGTTCCCCGTAAACTGATGATGGCATCCCGCAAAGAACGGGTAACATTGGCATCACTAATAAAGGGGTGCAAATCTTTAAAAATGAAAATCCCTGGTTCTTTTTCACGAATGACCCAACTAATAGCTGGTTCAGCATGAACCGTATTATGTTGAGTTGTATTTCCTGGCTTTCCGTATTCAACCATTCCGTGGGTCACAGTCCAAGAAAAGACCCGCCGATGCTTGCTATATTCTTGGGCAATTTTAGCGATCGCTTGCTCGGCTCTTTGTTCTTCTGAGGTAACAAGGTATATTAAAGGATATTGAGCTTGTATTAGTATGTTTAGCTCTTCTTTCATGGCATCGACCTAAGATAATGGTTGGATAGTTAAGCGACTTAGCAGGGAACTAAGGCTTCTTCCCCAGAAGTTTCGGCATTGGTCGGTACTGTTTCCCTTATATCTAGGGAAAAATCATCTGTGATGACACTAGGCTGATCTTTCAGGGAAACCATTTTACCGTCCCGCATGACCATAGCGGCTTCGCACTCTGGGCAAATATGGACTTGGTGTGTCTTCCCATAAGCAGCAGACTCTACTTCTTCTACCTTATCTGGGTATTTGAGATAAAAATCTACTGCCCTCTCAACTAATGCTGACATTGAATCTTCATCAATGGCGGCTCTAATTTTGAGTTGCCGATGAATTCCAGGGGGGAGATATAGTGTGACCTTTTGCTTGTCTTGCATATCACTCTAGCTGAGGTTACCCGGGTATGTATCATTATCCTAGCGATTTTTTGGGGAGCCGTCAAGCTGTCAAGCCAGTATGACAGCATTATTGTAACATTACTTAATAAATGAACTGATCCGAGTAAGATTGAACACACCCCATCTAAATCACAGATTTTAGATGGGGACTGCGCGAAACGATTTTGTTCAACCACTTATATCTGTGTAAGTTGATGACTTGACGACTTGGCGAACTCGATAAATAGGGCGTTTTTGTGATTCATGGTAAGTTCTCATGATCAATTCTGCTAATAATCCAGAAATTAATAATTGGATGCCAGTGAGGATTAAAAGCACTGCTAAAATCAGTAAAGGACGATGACCAATGCTTAATCCCAGAATGAGTTTGAGAAACGTTAAATAAGTTCCCATCAACAGTCCTGTCATCAATAAAATCAGGCCACCCAGTCCAAAAATGTGCATAGGACGAGTAAGAAACTTTTTCAAGAAAAAGATGGTTAGTAAATCCATGACAACTCGAAAGGTTCGTCCTAAACCATATTTACTTTTTCCATAACGACGAGCATGATGACGAACTGGGATTTCAGTGATTTTTGCCCCTTCAATATAGGCAAGAGCCGGTAAAAAGCGATGCAGTTCACCATAAAGATTCATGTCTAAGATGACTTCGCGACGATAAGCCTTCAATGAACATCCATAATCATGTAATTTAACGCCAGTGACTCGACCAATAATCCAGTTAGCAATTTTAGAGGGTAAGAGTCGGGTTAAACGAGCATCTTGGCGGTTTTTGCGCCAACCACTCACCAAATCGTAACCTTCTTCGAGTTTGGCCACTAGCTCAGGAATATCAGCAGGGTCATTTTGTAAATCCCCATCTAAGGTAATGATAATTTTGCCTTTAGCATATTCAAATCCTGCTGCCATAGCTGGTGTTTGACCGTAGTTTCGACGGAAAATAATGGCAACTAAATCATGACAACTTTTAGCTAGTTGCTCTAGTAACTCAGTAGAGCCATCTTGAGAACCATCATCGATACAAATAATTTCATAGGAGAGTTGAGTCTCTGCCAAAACATCGGCTATGGTTTTAATTAATACAGGTAAACTCTCAACTTCATTAAAGATCGGCACAATCACAGAAAGGTAAACTTGAGTATAACTGTGATTATCTTTGTGAGGCAGTAATGTCAATGTTTCGCTCATCACTTTATATCGGTTTTCCTTAAAAATTTTGCTGATAATGTAACATAAACTTGAAACAAAATTGAGTCAATCACCAAAGTTGATGACTTTTCGCTAGAGCTACGATGATTTAATCATTAACTTTCTGGTGTTATTAACGATACGCTACATTGACCAAATTGTTCATAGTTTGTGATGTTTTGATACTTTTCTTGAAGCAGTTGGCAGAAAAGTTCAGACTTATTAGGATGAACAATCCACAGACGAGATTCAATGGTTGGCAGGGTGCGGAGCCATTCTTTTATGGTTGTCTCATCAAAACTGTCTCGAGGAATTTGTATTTTTTCAATAATAGGAGCTGAGCCACGATGATAATGTCTTAGGGGTATAGAAGTTCCATGAAGAATAGACCAAATAATTACATCCCCTGGTTTTTCTTCGGCATTAATGGTTTGGGCAACCCCACGATAAAAATCGCCACTAGCCCCTATATAGCGTTCTGATGAGCTATAGTAATGAGTCAATCCGGTGCTAACGGCGATACCATACACTAAGGCTATAATTATCGCCATAACCCGCCATTGTCGCCATATTTTCAGAAAGCCTACCGCCATAAGCAGAAATAGGTAAGGGGCAACAAACATAAAATAGCGGGTAATCCAAATTGAATTAGAGACGTGAGAATAGACAAAGATGATTGTTAACGGGATAAATCCCCAAGCAGCTACCCAGAGACTTTCTTGAGTGCGAGGTTTCTTAATAATGGCAATAACCAAGATAGCAACCACTAAAAGAATGTAAACTTGCAGCAACCGAGTTAAATAAGGCGGTGGAGGCGGATAAGAATAAGCGGTTAAAAGTCTGAATTGCCTTAATACATCTGTAATTCCAGGAGTTGGGCCAATTAAACGATGTTTTCCTGAGGTGACGGTTGATAACAAATCCATAGCAACAGGAATACAGAGAAGGATAAAGCCCATAAAGGGTGTTGCAAAACCCAGTAACTTTTTCTTCTGTCTGAAGAATTTCGCCCCAATCAGCAATAAATCAGCCCCAATTAAAGTAGCATTGAAGGGAACCGTAAGAACCCCTAAAAATCTAAGGATAGCCCAACCCCCTTTAGTTTTCCAATTATCAGGCTGTTTTAAAGCATGGGCTAAACAAAGAGTCCCTGCTAGGGTAACAAAGGTACTCAAAGTATAGTAACGAACTTCTTGAGCATGATTGATAAACAGAGGTGAGAGAGTCAACATCAAAGCTGCCACTAACCCTGTGGTTTCATTGAATAAGTAACGGGCTAATTCATAAAGCAAGACAACACTTCCCAGAGCAAAAATAACCGATAATCCTCGTAACCAAGCATCACTATGACTAAACATCATCCAGAAAGCGAGTAGAGGGTAGTAGAGAAATCTACCATCTTTCATTCTTAATTTTTCAGCATCAATCAAGCTGATAAATTCATCAATCCATAGACCTTTGGAATCAATTTTATAAATATAGAGGCTAACCGCTAAGAGGAGAAGACAACCTAATAAAAACCATTGCCTTCGTTGATTTTTGTCCTGGAGGATTAAAAGGGAGTTTAAAGTTTTTAGTTTCATTTTAAATCTAAATTACAATTTTAAGAGTAGGAGATATCTTGACCTATATGTTAAACCAGAAGAGTCAATTTTTTCTAACGAATTGAAGAAGTTTGTTTGAGCTAAGCTAGATGAAAAAGGGTGGAACAAACTAACCCTGTTATAATGAGCAATGGTGAGTAAACCCAAAGTCTCTGGGAGAGGTGGCAGAGTGGTTGAATGCGGCAGTCTCGAAAACTGCTTTGTCGCAAGGCAACGAGGGTTCGAATCCCTCCCTCTCCGTTGTTATGCTCAGAAAAAAGGGAGTCGAGCAAAGATCGACTCCCTTCTCAACAATTAACCATTAATATTAATATCGAGGCAGTAAAGACTGTTGACTTCTATCTGGGTTCTCATTTTGTCCAGGATATAAGGGTTGTTGATCAAGACTTCCCAAACGATTGAATGGCCAAAAACGGACGAATGCTTTACCAATAATCTTATCTTTAGGAACAAAACCCCAGTAATGAGAATCCAAGCTATTATTACGATTATCTCCTAATACTAAATATTCTCCTTCAGGAACCACCTTAGGTCCATAGTCGTAGTTAGGATCTTCAGCAATATATTTTTCGGTAATTTCAGAACCATTGATATAAACTTTCCCTTCTTTTACCTGAACGGTTTCCCCTGGTAGTCCAATGATACGCTTAATAAAGGCCTCATGGAAACCTTCGTCTTTCAATCTATCTGTGGGGTGAAAAACGACCACATCCCCTCTGACTGGTTCTCGGAAATGATAACTTAATTTTTCGATAATCAGGCGATCGTTGATTTCGAGGGTGGGTTCCATCGAAGACGAAGGAATATAACGCGCTTCAGCCACAAAGGTGCGAATACCAAAGGCGAGAATGACAGCAGTGACAACGGTTTGGGCTAGTTCAACCCAAGGATTTTCTTTTTTAGGAGGTTGAGAATGCTTATTTTTATCTTGTTTTACGCTTCGAGTCATAGGATATAGGTATTGTGGGAGTTAAGCGAATCGATATTTTGAGAGTTTAAGGTAACGAATATTTGATTTTAGTTTAGCCAAACCCAAGTCAATGGGAGAATTAAAGTATTCTTGTTTTTATTTTAGGGGGTTTTTCCGCAAATGACACCACTTCTTATTCGTCATCCTCGTATTCTCTTACCTGATGGTGAGTTTCTCCTAGGAGATATCCTAATCGAACAAGGGCAAATCGTCCAGATTGCCCCAGAAATTACGGTATCGAGTGCTACTAACATCATAGACGCTACCGGATTAACTTTGTTACCAGGGGTCATTGATCCTCAAGTGCATTTTCGAGAACCTGGTTTAGAGTACAAAGAAGACCTATTTACGGCGAGTTGTGCTTGTGCGAAGGGGGGAGTCACTTCTTTCCTGGAAATGCCTAATACGCGCCCTTTAACCACCACTCAGGCTGCAATAGACCAAAAGTTGCACTTAGCTTCTCAAAAATGCTTAGTGAATTATGGATTTTTTATCGGGGCGACTGCTGAAAATTTACCTGATTTATTAACGGCTAATCCGGTTTGTGGCATTAAAATTTTTATGGGATCGTCTCATGGGGCTTTATTGGTGTCTCAAGCAGCACAAATTGAACCTATTTTTGCTCAAGGCGATCGCTTAATTGCGGTTCATGCAGAAGATCAAGCCAGAATTTTACAACGTCGTCAAGAATTTGCTGGTATTACCGATCCGGCTATTCACTCTCAGATTCAAGATGAAATCGTGGCTTTGAATGCCACAAAATTAGCTGTCAAACTCTCTAGAAAGTATCAAAGACGTTTACATATTTTACATCTTTCTACAGGAATAGAAGCACAATTTTTAAGGGAGAATAAGCCAAGTTGGGTAACAGCAGAAGTAACGCCCCAACATTTATTATTAAACACAGAAGCTTATGAAAAAATTGGCACATTGGCACAGATGAATCCTCCGTTACGATCCCCTGACAATAATCAAATTCTATGGCAAGCTTTACTCGATGGAGTGATTGATTTTATTGCTACGGATCACGCCCCCCATACCTTAGAAGAAAAGGCTAAAGGCTATCCTAACTCTCCTTCAGGGATGCCTGGAGTCGAGACTTCTTTACCTTTAATGTTAACCCAAGCAATGGCAGGAAAATGTAGTGTTTCTCAAGTGTCTCATTGGATGTCTACTAAACCAGCAGAAGCTTATAAAATTCCCAATAAAGGGTTAATTAAACCTGGGTATGATGCGGATTTAGTGTTAGTTGATTTAGATAATTATTGTCCCGTTTTACGGGAAGAATTACAAACAAAATGTGCTTGGACTCCCTTTGAAGGATGGAATCTAACGGGATGGCCTGTTATTACCATTGTTGGAGGAAATATTGTTTATGAAAGAGGAAAATTGAATACAGAGATCAGGGGTAAAGCTTTACGCTTTGTCCAATAGTGAGGCCTTTGCTCGTGAAATAGAGTGAAGTTAGTTCTATAACTGGGGTGCTAGGATTCGAACCTAGGAATGGCGAGACCAAAACCCGCTGCCTTACCACTTGGCGACACCCCAATAATGTTGCCTTTGTAATTATAACAGCACCTGTTGGGGGTTTGTCAAGTATTTTTTTTGTTAGAGGGAAGAAAACCCGTTAACACTGACCAGTGATCATCGAAATAAAATCCTATCTTCTAACTGGAGAATTTCCAACAAAATGCCAGATATCAATATTAATGATACAAGAGTTGTTGTAATTTGAAACAATTACTTCCCTTAAACTTTTTTTTCTGAAATGACTTAGTTGACAAGTTAACATAGAGTCAATTACCATTATCATCAGTATCAACTTATAGGGTAAGTGTACCTATGGGTTCTTTTTTTAACCACAAAGTTTATTACAGAAAAAATTAAGGATAAGATAAAAGGGAACATTGATGAAAATCCTAGATCATAAACAGGTCAAGTATTGTAACTTAGTTCAGCATCAAAAAGATACAACCCAACATTTACCTGGTTTAATCTTTAAAAATAAACTGTTTATTAAAGATAAAAGTTTTACTATAGGACAACAAAAAGAAGCACAAGATTATGGAAAAAAACAGTTTTTAGATAATAAAGGACAGAGAGAATATTTATTATTAGAGTAAGAAAATTATTCATCATGTCCAAGATCAACATGATTTTGAAAACAAATATCTATTTTATCGCTTTTATATTGATGAGTAAATGCTTCTATTGTTAATCTATAGATAAATATGATATAGTCACTAAAAGTATTAATTTTGTATGCAATCTTTTTTTCAAGAAATAAATAAGCCTGATCAGCAAATAAGTCTAGCAAAAGCAGCTTTGATTTATGCAAAATATGAATATCCTAAACTAAAAATACAAGACTATTTAACAACTTTAGATATAATCGCTCAGAGAATAAAAGATAATTTATCTCAACAATTATATCCTCTGAAAGTTATAAAAATCATCAATCAATATTTGTTTCAAGAGTTAGGATTTCAAGGTAATACTAGCAATTATTATGATCCTAGTAATAGTTATTTGAATGAAGTTATTGACAAAAAAACAGGGATTCCTATTACCTTATCTGTTATATACTTAGAAATAGCAAAACGTCTTGATTTTCCTATGGTTGGTATTGGAATGCCAGGACATTTTATCATTCGTCCTGAGTTTGAAAATGTAGGGATTTTTGTCGATGTTTTCAACCAAGGAGAGATTTTATTTAAAGAAGATTGTGAGATAAAATTACAGGAAATTTATCAACAACCCGTCACTTTAGAACCTCATTTTTTAACCCCTGTGAGTAATCAACAAATTTTAGGGAGAATGTTGACTAATTTAAAATATATTTATCTTAATCGTCAAGAATACCCTAAAATGTTGAGAATTATAGAACTATTGTTGCAATTATTTCCTAATCATCCTCTGGAAATCCGCGATCGCGGCTTATTATATTATCAATTACGACAATGGGAAAAAGCAACGGCAGATTTACAATTATACTTATCTATTTTACCTACAGCAGAAGATGCCCAAACCATTCGCCAAATTCTGCAACAAATGCGCTAAACTAAAAACAATTATCCTACTCTAGTTCTTGATTATAAAAGCTGTGTTTATAAGTGTTGTCATTCCTACTTACAATCGTCAACCGATTTTAGAAAAATGTCTGAAGGCTTTAGAAAAACAACAATTAAATGATGATAAAATTAGTGATTATGAAGTGGTTTTAGTAGATGATGGCTCGACGGATGGAACATTAGAATGGTTAAAGGAAAATAAACAAGATTTTCCCCATGTTCGCTCCTTTTCTCAAGATCATAATGGCCCATCAGCAGCCAGAAATTTAGGGGTAAATAAGGCAAAAGGTGATATAATTATCTTTATTGATAGCGATTTAGTGGTCACTGAAACCTTTTTACAATACCATGCTAATGCTTTGGTTAAGGGAGAAAAAAAACTAGGTAGCGATCGCTTTTTTACTTATGGGGCCGTTATTAATACTTGTAACTTTGAACAACCAACTTCAGAACCCTACAAAATAACGGATTTTTCGGCTGCTTATTTTGCTACTGGAAATGTAGCTATCCCTCGAAAATGGTTAGAAAAAGCAGGGTTATTTGATACCCGTTTTCAACTCTATGGATGGGAAGATTTAGAACTAGGAGTAAGATTAAAACAGCTAGGACTCACCTTAATTAAATGTCCTGAAGCTGTCGGCTATCATTGGCATCCTCCCTTCAGTTTAGCACAAATTCCTAACCTAATTGATAAAGAAATTCAACGAGGAAGAATGGGGGTTTTATTTTATCAAAAACACCCAACCTTTGAAGTGCGTTTGATGATTCAAATGACCTTATTTCATCGTATTTTATGGGGAATTTTATCCTTAGGAGGCACTTTAAACGAGCGTACTCTTGCCCCGATTTTACAATGGTTAATTAATCAAGGAAAGCCCCAATTAGCCCTAGAAATTGCTCGAATTTTTCTCAATTGGTATAACGTTAAAGGAGTTTATTCTGCTTATCAAGAAAGGAAAGAAGCTCTTAATAACTAAAAAACGGTTCGATTATTATGTTAAGGGTTACTAATTGATAGCTATTTCATTTGAGATAGAAATAAAGTATCTCCTTGAAAAATTAACTCTTTCTCTAAGAGAGGCTGTTTATCTAAGTTAACAAACTTATGTTGATCACTTTCTAAGAGAAACACACTACTAAAGCTTGACTGAATCTCAGAAAGATTATTAGTATCTAAAGTGTAATCTATGATGATTTTTACATCTGAATCAAGTCGATAAACTAAAGGCATTAAATAGTGCATGGGAGTTGCAACAACAAGGATAGGATTGGTTTTTTGATTAATATAATTAACAATAGGAGGAACTTGTTCACCGGGAGTCCGTTTATGTAGAGAACCAGGGGTTGGAGAATTTAGTAAACAAGAGACAACTCCTCCTGTTATGAGAATAACAGTGATTAACCGCCATAATTGTGATTGCCAGGTTTTAGTCGATATTTCATGAGTCTTCATAGCAAGAAGATAGGCAACAGATATTTCAACCCCAATAAACAAAGGTATAAGATAACGAGGTACTATCCCTCTAATACCACCAGACATTAGATCTGGCAGTATTGTCGTTCCAATGTTTATTAGACACAATAATAAAACAAATGACCATACCCACCACGATGTTTTACGAACTAAGAAATAGAAGGAATATGCTACTATTAATAGGGTAAATGGAATCAAAAATCTTGCCCAGGGAATATGAGGAAAATTGGAATCAGGATACCACAAACGGAAATACCAGAAATCCATAAATACACTTACAAAATTTTGAGTAAACATAGAAATATATAACTTAAAACTATAACTAGCATTAACCCAATTTGAAGAACTTTTAAAGGAGGATAGATTAGTCGCAACAACTAACAACCAAGGTATAAATATCAAGATAGCAATTAACGATGTAATGAGATAAGATAAAAATCGTTTGCTAAGTTTAAAGCCCTCAATAAGCAACATATATATTCCTTGGGCTATGGCAATAAAAATATTAGCTAAATAAGTATATAAACTAATGGTTAGTATCAGCCCATAAAATAGCCAACTTTCTTTTTTATTGAGTCGTATTGCCCTTAATAATAAAGCACTAGATAATAAGATTTCTACGATCCATAAACTGTACATTCGTGCTTCTTGAGCATAAATAACGTGGAATGGAGAAACAGCTATGATCCCCATTGCCATCCAACCAACAGAAGAAGTATTAAATAATTCTTGACATAGCCAATAAATAGAAGGAAATATAATTAAGCTAATCACTGCCGATAAAGCGCGAATTGCTTCTGGAGAACTGCCAAACAACTGACTCCAAAATCGTGCTAGGATAAAATAAAAGGGTGGGTGTACATCTTCTTTGTATAGATAACTAATCATATCACCTGAGGTTTTTTCTGAATTAACAGTGTAATATTTCAAAATTTGCTCAGGTGTCGTTATTTTTTTCTGTACACCATCATATAATTCCTGAGGAGTGTAGCCAGAGATAGCAAATGAAGTTGCAGTTTCATCGTTCCAGTAAACTTTTGCCCCTAGATTACTAAACCGAAAACAGATACCTATAACTAATAGAATTATAATGAATATGTGAAAATAATTGACCAATAATTGTCTTCTTTTCATGATTGTTTCAACGGAATTTAATCTTCTCTAAAAAACAGAGTTAGGAATAATCTGCTATTGCTTACAATTTGGAGGTATGAGGAAGTCTCAGGGAGTGTTTTAAGTCTAAAACTTCCTACTTACCTTTTTCTCATAATTAATTTTTCAAATAGAAATGTTGGGGAATAATTTGAATTTTTTCCCAAGCGGTAATGGAATGATAAAGGGTTTCTGCTAACACAGTATTAGACTTTTCGTTTAAGTGGACAGTATCAGTAAACATAGGAGTAGGAAAATTAGAATTACTTTGATAGAAATTCAAAACTTTGACATTTTTAGGATAAGCATTGCCTAACTGTTGAGTTGCCTTAACAAACTCTTTATAAGCTGTAGGAAACGCCTCAAGGTATTCTTTTCCTAAGCGATCGCGGATAGCTTTTTCATCAGAAGAAAGCTTTTCAATAGGACGAGAAGTAATTTCAGGTTGAATGGCAAGAACCACGGGAATACCCAATTTAGCAGACATCTGAATTAACCGTTTATGATTTTCTCGATAACGATCCACCCGACGTTTTAATTCATCTTTATTATCAGGTAAATAATGCTTTAAAGCCTTACCATCCGTATTAATTGCCAAGCTAGTATCCACCGCAGGGCGAGCATTTTTGTTAGGATTCGTAAAAGAATTATAGGTTCTGACTAACCCTATATTTTGTATCCATTCATCGGCGGAAAAATTTAAAGAATTCTGAAAATGTCCCTTAGCATCGGCCAAAAATTCATCAATATGAGGAACATCGCTTTGTGAGTGACTACTGGGTAACATTAAATCTCCATAACCATCTAAGACCACAATTAAATCCGGTTGATAAGGCAGAATTTTTAGGGTTAATTGAGATAATTGATTACCCGAAGTATAACCAGGAACCGCAGCATTAATCACCCGATAATTTCCTTCCCGAATTTTAGGAGGTAACTGCATCAATTTTTGTCGCGAAGGAACAAAAAAGGGAAAGACATCAGGACGATAGGTTGAGGGGGAACTTTTTTGTTGTTTAACCCGTTGTTGCAGACGGGCTTCTAATTGATGAGTAATGGTACTGTTATTGTTGGGGTTTAACTGTCCAAAAGCTGTGGAACCTCCTAAGACAAAGATGCGAATCTCATTTTTAGGTTTCGCCAAAGGAACCGGATCATTATCCCGTAACCCCTGTTCATTGATAGAGAAAAATTCGCTTTTTTGGGGACTGACGAATTCATAACCGGTCGTTGAACTCCGTTGCATCACCAACTTACCCTGATTTTTCAAGCCTTCGATGGGTTTATCCGTGGCTGTGCGAAACTGTAACTTATAGGCTTCTATCAAGGGAGAAGTCCCTTTACTGGTGTCTCCTTTTCCCGTCATCCCTAAATAAGCTTGGGCCAGAAATTCTGAGAGAATGATTAACACAGGTAAAGCGATAATAATACCCAGTAAAGATATTTTAGGGAATGTTTTTCCCTTATTATAGTAAGAACTCTTGTAATAAGAACCGTAAGAGCGTGTTTTTTTTGGTAATTTCAGCATTAAATTGTTCCTCTGTAAAAATAGGTTTACAAAATTATTGGTCAAACCTTAGCATTGAATAGGATCAACAATCCACCGGGGATGTTTAAGGGTTCCACTGTAAATTTACTGATTCTCTAGTTTAACCATCATTTGTAAAATTTATGGCGTATAAATTACTATTTGTCTGTTTGGGTAACATTTGCCGTTCTCCCTCTGCAGAAAATATTATGAACTATTTAATCCAACAAAGAGGGTTAGAAGGTAAGATTATCTGTGATTCTGCCGGAACATCGAGTTATCATATTGGGGCTTCTCCTGATAGACGAATGCAAGGGGCCGCTGGCCGTCGGGGGATAAAATTGATCGGACAAGCGAGACAGTTTGAGCGATCTGATTTTGAAAAGTTTGACTTGATTTTAGCCATGGATCGTTCCAACTATCGAGATATTTTACAACTTGATCCCGATAAGCTTTATCATGACAAAGTGCGTTTAATGTGTGAGTTTGCCACTCAATACAGAGACAAAGAAGTACCCGATCCCTATTACGGAGGAGAAGCGGGGTTTGATCATGTGATTAACTTATTATTAGATGCTTGTGGCGGATTGTTAGAGGACGTTTTAAAGCAATGAATGAACAACCAATTGCTGTGGGTAGCAAAGTATGTTTAGTGAGTAAACCCCCCTATCTCAAAACCGCCGATCCCATGCCGATGTTACGTCCGGCTGATCTTTTAGATATTGGAGATGAAGGGATTGTTATTGATCGTCGTCCTGGGGGTTATTGGGGGGTAAAGTTTGCCCAAGGAATATTTTTGATGGAAAGTCAATACATTGCCATTGCCACTATCCAAAAATCCTCTCATACCGATGTTTAGTTGTTCTGGCAAGGAACAAGACTTGAGTCTCAAACAGTTGCCTATCTGGATATGATAATTATGTCTTCGGGCAGAGGTATCATTCTGATTACATTCCCGTTAACTTCTAAAATATTATCAAATCCAGTGATTCGTTGTTCGGGAATAATCAAAATTCGCTCTTCGCGAAGGGAGTTCAAATACTCTATGAATTCTCTAAGATCATTTGGATTTCCAACATCTGAATCCATGCTGTAGGAATTTAACCGCCTCCATAATTTGGGAAATATGGGGGGAATAAGCTCTAATGAATCCCGTCCAGAGTAAGTCACTCCAGTGTTGGTTGCGTCAGCAGACCAAACATCGTCTCCATTAGCACGAGTAGTAATTACTTCATCTGTCATTGCCATTCGCAGATCATCGAATAATGTATCGTAGAACAATGGGTAGGCATGACCTCTGGTTAACTGCTGAAAGTTGACACTTTCTTTCATACGCTCAACATCGAGGAAAATGCTGGCACCATCTTCCTCGGCAGCGTCACCAGCATAGGCGAACGAGATTGGCCGGCCATTTGGACCAATTTGTCTACTTAAACAGCGTCGGATTGAGATTAGAAAAGCTTTTCAAGAGTTTTTAACTAATCCTAAATATGAGTTTTATGGTGAAGCTTTTGATTGTTTTAACCTTGGTGTTTACGATCGCATAATCATCCTTTGTCAGATTTATCCCTTTGAGCAGTTCTTAGATACTAATGGTAGGGAGTTGAGGAAAATTAAGCCTCGGAAGTTCGGGAAAAGTGGGAAAC
>JASJDD010000266.1 GCA_030065735.1 Crocosphaera sp. | reverse complement strand
GTCTAGATATCTTTGAACTGTTGCTTCTATCCGCTCATCTAGATTGTTGTCTAGATATTTGTCTATACGGTTGTCTGGACTATCTATATTTGCGTCTAGATATTTGTCTATACGCCCCAATGACCTCAAAATAAACTGGTTTAACTCTGTACTGGCATTACTTCCCCTCTCAGATGTCCATTTCTTAAACTCTTTCCAGGTATCTTTGTCTATTCTAAAGGTCGCTAGTGTTGTATCTTTCATGTCTATATAGATTTCTATACGATATCTATATTATAGACGATGTCTAGACTCATGTATATATTAAGAGATTGGTCGTCTAGACAAAAAGTATAGATAGTGTATATACAATACCTCTCGATTTATATCTATACAATATCTAGATATAATGTATAGACAGAAGTTAGGACGTTGAAGATGGAGTTCTTTAGTCTAGTCTCTATCAAAAAAATCGCTGATGAGATGATTTAAAAGGCGGGACTTGAATTTATTATCTAATTGGTTAACCATTTTGCCGTCGTTAAATTATCCAGCGCGATTTTTGGCGTTAACTTAGCTTTATTCCCGTTATTCAACTATATCTATACATCTGTCTATACAACGTCTAGCTAAATAGATTCAGTCTTCAGAAGTGATTTTTTTAGTTACTAAAAATTTTTCGTACTATTCAAACCTAGCAGACATATTAAAGAAACATTACCTAAAAGGGATCTGAAAACTTGGAAATTATCTAGATTTTTTGTTAAGTTTTGTTTGTTTAAAGGATAGCCTACTGAATAGTATTTGAAGTAATATGAAAGTGTAAGAAAAAACAAAAAATAATATTTCTTAATTATCAGAGAGGGAAACTATTATGACTTTTAAAATCTTAAGCTTAGATGGTGGAGGAATCCGTGGTGTTATCTCAGCTCAAATTCTCATAGAAATTGAAAAACAAATTAAAGAAAAAAGAAATCAGAGTTTGGCTGAATATTTCGATTTGATTGCTGGAACTTCAACCGGCTCAATCCTAGCTGCTGGAATTGCTCTTGGATATACAGCTTCTGAACTTCTTAATATTTATCGAAATGAAGGAAAGCGCATTTTCCATCAACGCTCTCGTCCCTCAACTTGGTTGAAGGAAATACTACCTAAAAAGATTAAAAAATATTTCCCACAAGTCCAGCCCTACCAATTTGAGGAGTCTAAATATTCTAATAAAGGCTTGGTTGAAACTTTAAAAAAACAGGAAAAATTTAAAAATCCTAATGGAAGCTACATCAAATTAAAAGAGGTTGGTCAAAAGAATAATAGAGGAGACAAACCAAAACCGATCTTATTAATTCCCGCTTATGATGTAACCTATTGCAATACCACCTATTTTTGTAATGACGATCCTAATGGTGAGCATTGGTATAACGATCTACCCGTTTGGCAAATTTGTGTTAGTTCTGCATCGGCTCCGACTTTTTTCCCTATCTATAAAATTGAATGGACTGATGAACGAACAACTCCATCTGAACCTTGGCAATTTCCTCATGTTGATGGAGGAGTAACGGCTAATAATCCTTCTCTTTGTGCGATTGGTAAAGCTTTGAGTTTAGGTAAAAGTCTTGATGATATATCTTTGCTCTCTATTGGAACTGGAAAAACGGGAAAACCATTACAGTTTAAAGTAGATGGAAATCTGGGACTCAAGGATTGGGCAACAAAAATTCCTAGTGTCTTTATGGATGGTCAAGCTCAATTGCAAAGTCAAATTTGTGAACAATTAATGGGTGGTCTAGAATCAGACAAATACTTACGTCTTCAATTTCCCCTAAAGAAAATCTGGGGAAAAGCGAAAAATATATACGCTGAAGCTCCTCTATTATCCGAAAAAGAACAGGTAAATCAATGGACTCAACAATCAGTTAGTGAGGAAATGGATGATGCAAGCTTAGAAAATATAGAACAGTTAATTAAAATAACTAAAAAATATATTGGACAGGGTTATTCTACTGAAAATCGCTTTTTTTGCGGCTATCAGGTCAAAGAAGCTATCAGACATTTTATTGACGAGGAGCAACAGTTACCGATTTCTAAAAAATACTGATATTGAAAACATCACTCAGCAGGTATTTGGGAAGTATTTCCCCATATCAATATCTTCGGTTAGCTCCTTAATTTTAACGTTTGTTACAGTATGTTGAATTATGTAATTTTCTATCATTAGGTACTAATTACATCCGTTACAATTGGAGTATGAATTGATGTGTAAATATTACTTCAATTTCTTTTAGATTTCAATGACAGTTTATAAAAATTGTCATTAACGGGGTACTGTTTATTTTAAGAGGTTCTTGCTATGAAATCTTCAAATATTGAACAATCACTTAAAGCACTAAATAATACTATAGTTGTCATAAAACCTCTGAGCTATTTAGGTCAATATCTTGATTCTCATGATAGTTATATTGCTCACATTACTGAATGTCCTAACAGTAAGCTATTTCATAAAGATAGTTTATGGACTAGATGGATAATACATTATCTTCATGAAAACTGTATTTGTTTAGAATCTGTTCGTTATCCAGATCATTATTTAGATGTTCATAATGATTCTGTCAGAATTACTTATTCACCTGATATTCCTCTTGAAACATTAGAAGGTATTTGGAGTAGATTTAGAGTATTTGGAGATAATTTATCAAATGTATCAATTCAGTCAGAAAGGAATGAAAAACGTTGGTTAAAAGCTTATAAAAGTTCTCTTATTGTGGCACCTTGTTATCATGATCTAGAAGATGTTCCTCAAGAAGAAGGAACAAGATTTAAAATTCAATTTCCTGCAGAAATTCTAGATGAATATTCTCCTGTAGCTTCATATCATAATGATACCAATGATGAAGTATCTGTAGAATATAGGTATTCTATAGGGACAGAATCAAAAACTGTAGAAATTTCACAACATACAGCTACATTCTCTATAGAAATTCAAAGAAACTTTTCGATAGACATTAAAGAACTTATAAGTATAAGTTCGGGGTTCAAATTTGGTGCTACATATTCAAATATGTGGCGACATGAAAAAGCTGATACTTTTACCCAATCTAAAACTGTTACAGCTGATGTGAAAATTAAGCCAGGAGAAGTAGTTACAATAAAACAACTTATAGGTAAGTATGGTGATTTTACTGTTCATAGTAGTATTGGATTAGAGATAACTAATTCTGATCTAACTAATAATTTACTAGATTCAAATTTACAAAAGGTATCCAATTTACCTCATGTTGTTTTAGTTTAGGATTACTTTAAATAAATATTTGTAAACTAAACAAGTTATGACTAACAAATATTTATTTAAAAAGTATAGGAGAAGTATTCTCTCACTGTTCCGTTTTAAAGTTGCTAAATGTTGGCCTACTTCTTCATCAAGTGCATTTTAGGGAATAAGCCCCAACCCCCTTACTTTTCTGATTTCCTTTGACCTTTGAGGGGGCTTATTCCCGTCCTAGTTCTCCCACTGATAGAACTCCTATTTTAGTACATCCGCTCTTTTAAAATAGGACATCTGTTCTAGATTGGGGCTTGCCTCTAGAACTCCGTCTCATTTTTGTCCACCTTGTTTACCTGCCTGGTTTTTTTCAGAGGCTATGCTGATCTAGCCCGTCTGTATTCCTCTGTTCTAAGTCTTCTTAATTCTTTTCTAACTGCGATCCTAAACTTCTCAAACGATCTCGTCTTTAATTCCCAATAGATGGGTATTAGGATTTGATCTAGGGAATCAAGTTCGTATTTCTCCTCTAGCTTCTCCAGAATCTCATGTTTGGTCATGTATCCTGAACAGAACATAGGTGAGCAGAATTTGTATTTATTCTCTTCCCAGTGGATCGCTGTTAGTGGAATTTCTTCCAGTAGTAACTGAAACTTGTACTTTAGGCGTTGGGTAAACTCGCTACATAGCTTAAAATTTAAGTTATACAGGTTGGGTCCATATCGATAGTATTCTCCATTACGTTTGAATACGGGACTTTTAGCCCCTGTTTCTCTGGCATAGAAGAGTTCCGCTTGAGCTTGATAAGCTTCTTCCTTATAGAAGATTTGGACTCGTTCTGTGCCTTCTAGATGTCGTCTCGCTGTTCTATCCGATACCCCCAAAGATTTACCTATCCCTTTCTGGCTGCATCCAGTGGGTAGATGTTTCCTTGAGAATCGGTAGCTTTGCGCTGCACTTAACTGTGAGGTCGGTTCCCCGTCAGCCCCACTAAAATCTGGAACATAATTTTTGCGGCGGTTTTTTTTGTTCCTATGTTTTTTCCTCTCTGCCTCTTTAGCAGCTTCAATTGATCTCTGCTGCATCCAGTAGGTTTGTAATGAGGTAACAAGCTTTCTTAGTTTCACCCGATTGGGTTTGATACCCATAGATTTCCATAAAGAAAGTTCTGGGTTGTTGAATAGTTTCCATATAGGGATCTCCGTTGTGCTATCCCAATCTGTGATCCCCAATTTCTTACAAACAGCTACTTTACTTCCTAACTGGATGAGTTGTATGTGTTTATCGATCCGCTTATAGCATTGAAAGGCTCCTGCGGCCTTCCCTTCCTTAAGCCATCTATAGAAGGTTGCTCTTGAAATTTTAAGCACTGTAAGGATTTTTGAAACCAGGATCTTCACTCTGCCCGACCCTTGTTTATCGATGGCTCGGCAGATGTACCATAATCTCGCCCAATTTTTACGTGCTATTTTTCCATGAATTTTGAGACTAGCACGCACACTAATCCTGTTTACCATGTATGGTAGATATATGAAAATTTAAAGTAAGTTACGAGTTGGGTGTTTGGATGTTCTTAGGAACTTCTAAACACTCTTTCGTTTTAATTTGATTTTATTCTTAAACTTGACCTAAAAGAATTCCTCAATATTGACCAAATTCAGTTGAGTTTATGTAGTACGTGCCAGTAATTGAAACGTTTGAACTATTCTTACAAAGGTATTACGATCTCAAAAACCACGTTCTATCAACGGATAGAGGCTCCTACGTGATCTTATTTTAGTTTGTTGGCCTAGAATATTTCTAATTTCCACAAAAAAGGGGGCTAGAACAAACACAACCCCCCTCCGTGATAAAATAACCATTTCTAGCCTAATCATGTCTCTATGATACCTTAAACCCCTCAATAAGACGATGTTTAGACTATAAGTCAATCTGTTAGGTAAGCAAATTCCCTTCATGGATAAATCAATCGTTACTATTCAAAAAAATCCATGTTAACTTTTGTTAAATTTGACCAGTTTTGATCCACTTTTCTACAATCTGCGATCGCCAACTGTTGATCAACATCAACCTCAATTCAGATTTTGCGATCGCCACTCCATGATCAACATCATCAACCTCAACTCACAATTTGCGATCGCCACCCATCATTTACCATCTCTCTTAATAATTCTTAACTTCTTTTCTGATCTCCACTTGATGATCACCGCCACCATCAACCTCAATTCTCATTCTGTCATCGCCACCACAAATAGCCAAGTGATAGCCCCCCTGCTCGGAGACAGGGGGCTACACGGAAAATTTGGTTTCGTGAACACCTATTCTTAACTTGAATATATAGGTGTTAAGTTGCTGTAACACCATATTGGAACTACATAAGGCTCAGAGTAAAACTATGAAGTGCTTGATCTGATTGGATTGTAGGGTTTTTTGGGTACGTTATAAATAAGTCCCAAATGTAAAAAGTGAGCTACCTATGACTACTAATAAGCAGCGCGTACAAGCTTATATCCCTGAATATCTCCATAATTCTCTTAAAGACTTCTGTAAACTTCATGATCTTTCTATTTCTTCTGGATTAGAAGAATTATTAGTTATCGCCCTTTCAAAACGTTCTCCAGACCAGATTTCTGAAATGAGAAGAGCCAGAAATAAATCTACTAGGAATCATCACCAAATTCGATATCTCTCTGAACGAGTCGAAAGAATAGAACAGTTTTTATCTATTGAGCGTTTTGGTGATTAAATATTCATACTTCTTTTTATTGATGAAAATTATTGAATAAGAAATTAATAAAAGAAATCCAAAATTTATACTACGAGTTGTAGTTGAAAAAAGTTTTGAAAGGGACTGTAATAAAGATAGAAATTTTCTCAAGGGTTGGGAGTAATGTGCAGGAAACAAATTTTAGAGATTTTCGGGGTTACTGATGGGAATAAATGAGAAAAATGATAGTCCGTGTACAGTTTTGGTACAGTCTGTGTACAGTACAAGTACAGACTACAATACAGTAACAGTACAGTATAGGGACACCAATCTTAATTAAACTCTTGAGCAATTAGGCTGAAAAGCTCTTTATATCTGACTTTAGAGCTAAAATGACTGGGAACAAAACCAGGTGGAAATGGCTATTTTTCCTGAACTGACAAACGCTCTTAGCCAAAAAGTTAAAAATCGCTGTAATAATTATGGTCACTGTAATAGAGGTATTTCTAAAAATATTATAAAAGGCTGGTGACACTATCGGTACAGTGAGTGTACACTCACAATTTTTCTGAAACTGGCCAAAAATATCCCCAACCGATCATACAGAAGGACAATAATTTTTATTCCCTAATTTTCAGAGTCAACGACCCGATAATACTTCGCCTGATTATTTCCTTTCTTCTTCTCCCATCGATAGTTACAAAAGTTCTGATAAGCTTCGTAATTCTCACTGTCCTCTTTTGGGATATTTCTTCCACTTTTCCATCGGGTGAGATATTCCGGCCTCACTCCTATCTTTGAAGCTAATTCCTTTCCGGATAATCCTTTCCGGATAATCCTTTCTCATCAGGCAATGGTTCTATTACCTCCTCTTCCCCAACACTTTCAGTTACGGCTGTCTCTTTATCTAATGTCGTTAGCTCTTTGTCTATATGTTTGTCTATATTGCTGTCTATACGTGGGTCAGGATTAGTATCTATATGTTTGTCTAGATATCTTTGAACTGTTGCTTCTATCCGCTCATCTAGATTGTTGTCTAGATATTTGTCTATACG
>JASJDD010000265.1 GCA_030065735.1 Crocosphaera sp. | reverse complement strand
TACATGGGGTTAAAACCCCTGTTCGCTCCACTGCCACGCCTTAAAAGGACGTGGCTAACTCTCGCTCACGGCCGTTTAGGTTTATTGGGTTGGTTATGGTTAGAATTGATTAATAATTTTACTAATAAATAAAAGGTGTCATGGTTAAGGGTTCTCTTGACCGCATAAATGCCATTTTTTGGTTATTCCTGCCCTTTATGCCCAGTTTGGCAAGTGATTGATGCCAAAATATCCCCCAGCCAACCAGAAAAAAAATTTTCAGGGGAATAAACAATCTTTTATTGTTGGTTGACCAACAATTATCAGCATGATCTCTCTAGCTATTTTTGAGAGTTGCTATAACTTCCTATAAAGATAAAGATTCCGAGGGATTAGCTGGTTCTTCGGGATCAGGATATTTCAAGGAATTGGGATAGGGAGATTCTAAATTAGTTTCTCTGAGTTCATCCACTTTTAAGAGGATTAAATATTCATAAAAAGCTTGTAAGGTACACCAAGCAAATCCGGCTTTGCCGTCTAAAATTCCCCCTAAAATAAAATACATATAAAACCAACGAACAACAGGACGCAAAGGCATTCTTAAAGATAAATCTTTGAGGGCCCGTCTGCGTTCAACTTCAGTAGAACCAAAGAGCAATTTTCTCCAACTGACACCCCCTTGTTCTAATTGATAAAGGGTTTCTTTGGCCTCATCCGTAGAATAACGATTATGTTTTTCGATCCAACGACTTAGTCCTTTGCCACAGGTATAGTGAGGATAAGTTTCTTTGAGAAAACCTACTGATCCATGACAAATTTCCCGTTCTGTGTGACCATAATCTCCAAACCACACTTGGCCTTTTTCAAACAAACGCATTTGATAACGGGGATATTGGGTACTGCGACGAATCCATTGACCCATAAAAATGACCCGTTCTGCCACATAATAACCGATCGCTTGCTTACTTTGACTGACTGCTACACATTCGGTAAATAATTCTGGAGTCATGCGTTCATCTGCTTCTAAAATATAGACCCATTTATGTTTAGTTGGGATATTTTTTAGCATCCAAGTCCGTTGTTTTCCGTGACTTTCAAATTCGTGTTGAACAATTTTCACAGGGTAACGAGAGGCAATTTCAACGGTGCGATCGCTACTATAGGAGTCAACCACAATCACGTCATCGGATAAAGCAATTACCGACTCAAGACATTCGGCAATATCGACTTGTTCGTTATAGGTAAGAATGTAGACAGAGATCATTAATCTTTAAGACTATTTTAAGGGTATGGTCAAAATTTAAAGGATTTTCTTCTATGAGTTAGTTTATCAAGGGAATTTAAGTTTGTCTTTCATGTTTCCTAATTTGTAACATTCCTTTCGCAATCGCTATAAAATAAATCTTAATATACAGCACCAGGAGGTTTTTGTGGCACTCTACGCGGACTTACATCGTCATCTGGGAGGTTCAGTGGTTCCTCGCATTCTCTGGCGGTATTTCAAGCGTCATAACCCGGATATGGCGCAACGCTTCCCCCAGTATCCTACATTCGAGGAATTTTATACTCGCAAACGGAACACCCTGGATGAATATTTAGAACTACACACCTTAGTGGAAAGTGTGCAAACGGAACAAACTCTTCCTTATTTTATCTATCGTTTAATTCGTGGGGCTTATATTTTTGAAAATTTGGCTTATTTAGAGTTACGTTATACTCCTTATCTTCGGACTCCAGAACAGCTTAATCAGTCTCAACGAATTGAGGCTATGACTAACATTGTGAAGATAGTGGGTAAGGCCAGTCAAGTTAAAGAATATCCGATTATTATTAGTCAAATTCTTTGTATGCACTCTCGTTTACCCTACGAGGTAAATAAGGCAATTGTGGATTTAGCTGCACAAATGCGAGATTATGTGTGTGCCATTGATGTAGCTGGGGGTGACTCCCATTATGGGGAACGATTAGATGAGTTTATTGATCTGTATAAATATGCGCGATCGCTTGGGTTAAAAACCACTGGCCATGTTTATGAAACCCCTGACGGGTGTTACCCCGAATTATTACCCTATTTAATGAGAATTGGTCATGGTATCCAAATTCCTTTAAAATATCCTGAATTATTACCCCAACTGGCCGAAGCTAATCAGTGTTTAGAGGTTTGTCCTACCACTTATTTAAAAACAGGAACTTTGGAAAATTTATACGAGTTAAAGGTGGTTTTTGATCGTTGTTTTGAAGCGGGGGTTGATATTGCCATTTGTACGGATAATGCTGGACTTCATAATGTTCGTTTACCCTTTGAGTTTGAAAATTTATTAACTCAAGATGTCATTGATTTTCATCAGTTACAAGCTTGTCAAGATGCAGCGTTTCGCCATGCGTTTGCTTGGCCTTATAAAGAACCTCCTGCTTCTTTATTAATTGGTTTACTTAAAGAGAATTCGTCAGAAGAAGAACAGGAATTATTATCGGTTTAATTTTTCTGTAGAGATGTTGCCTTAAACGTCTCTACTAGAAAAATTAATAATTATTTAATGGTCAGATAATTAATTCAATTTATAATCGAGGTATCAAATTCCTTGTAATACTTTTGAAGTTACTTACTTATCTGTACCGAAATGACTCAAAGTTGGTTAATTAAAATCGGATTCAAGTCGGCCATTGTTGCCACTATTTTGACTCAAGCTGCTGCAAGTTATGGATTAAGCTTTGTTAGCGATCGTAGTGCATTAGGTGCTAATGATCAATTAGATTGGTCAACTTTACCTGTTGCTCCTTTTAGTCCTCTGAGTTCTACTTTTCCTGCTATTTCTGATAGAGGGTTAGGGGTGACCGTTTCTTTTCCTCCTCCCAATACAGAGTTAGGAATTGAGCAACCTTTCTATTTTCAAACCACCAGTGATGGTATTCCGTCGAACTATTCTCCTAATGATTTTGTCCTCTTTTCGGGATTTAATCCAGAGACACTCATTGGAAATTCTGGTCCGTTAACAATCACGTTTGACATCCCCGTTTTAGGGGTAGGTTCCCAATTAGTCGTGGAGAATACTCCATCCTTTTTGGGAACAATAGAAGCATTTGATGTTAATAATATGTCGTTAGGTCAGTTTAGTTTACCAGGAATTAGTTCACAAGCTTTAGATAATTCTGCTCAATTTTATGGAGTTATCAATGATGTTCCTAACATTTCAAGAATTACGTTTAGTACAGATATTACTGATCGAGCTATTGCTATTAATTCGTTAAGTCTGGTTAATGTTTCTGTTCCTGAACCTTCTTTGTCTATAGGATTAATCTTCATGGTCGGTTGTGGATTGATTTCCAAGAATAAAAGAAAATCTCTCTAATTTTAAGTTGTCTAAGTTATAATACAAGTATCTTTTGAAATAAGGATAACTTGTGAACTTAGACAAAAATTCCTCAATCTTATGAAATTTCCTTTACAATTTATTTATGATTGGTATCGTAACGCAATACGTCATCCTCAATATCGTTGGTGGATAATTTTAGGAACGTTAGTTTATTTTGTCAGTCCCTTAGATTTTTCTCCTGATATCTTTCCTATTGCTGGACAAATTGATGATTTTGTGTTATTGACCTTACTGATCACAGAACTATTTCAAATGATAGTTGAAAGATTACAAAATCCTTCTCAAGTCACTGTAGAAGACTCTCCAGAAGGTGAGACAATAGAGGTTAATGCAGTTTCTGTGGATGACAGTTCAAATTAGAATAGATTTAGAATAGATAAACCAAAATCATGAGTGATTCTGCGACAATTTTATTAGTGGATGATGAACCGAGTGTGAGAGAATCGGTACAAGCTTATTTAGAATATAGTGGAGATTTAACGGTTAAAGTTGCCAGTAATGCAGCAGATGCTTGGGAACTGTTAGAAAAGATAATTCCTGATGTCATTATTTCTGATATTATGATGCCAGAAGTAGATGGTTATCAGTTCTTAGAAAAGTTAAGAGATGACTTCCGTTTTCAAGGAGTTCCTGTTATTTTCTTAACCGCTAGAGGAATGACTTCTGATCGGATTAAAGGTTATAACGCTGGTTGTGATGCTTATTTACCCAAACCCTTTGATCCCGAAGAGTTAGAAGCAATTGTTAAAAATTTATTAGAACGGCGAAAAGTTAATGAAAAATCGGGTAGTGACTCAGCAAAACTAGAAGAAATCGCCCAAGAAATTCGAGAATTAAAACAACAACTGGGACAACAACAAAACAATTTAACGACGACACCACCTCCCATAAAAATTGATTTAACCCCTAGAGAAAAAAGTGTTTTAGACTTAGTTGCAGAAGGTTTAATGAATAAAGAAATTGCAGCGAGGTTAGAAACAAGCGTGAGAAATGTAGAAAAATATGTCAGTCGTTTATTTAGTAAAACAGGGACAAATAGTCGAACTGAGTTAGTTCGTTTTGCCCTAAAACATGGGTTAACCGAGTAATTTATATTAGTATGCTTGAAAATGGATAAAACGGAGCATAAATCTTTGTCTCAAAAACAACTTCTGTGGGATAGCGCCGGAACGCAGTGAGGAACTTCTGACTTCGTTAAGTTACAGATTGCGTTTTAATTGATCTAATTCATCATCCAATTCCCACTTTTGGAATTCTGCCTCTAAGGGATCACTAGCTTTATTATAGGTACTGTAATTAATGGTTTGATTCCATCCTTTTGTATCATAATTAGCCTTAGCTTGAGCAGCTTGAGCTTGCCTAGCTTTAGTCTGTAATTCTTCTTTTCTCTTTCTAATTTGAGTTAATAGGGTTTTCCCGTTAGCAATTTGTTGTTTCGCTGCTTCCATTTGGCCCCACAATTGATTACCTTGACGCAAGAGAGCAGCTTCTCTTTCTTGGGCCCTTTGAGCTAAATCTAAACGTCCTGCAGCTTGAGCTTTTGCTACTCTTTTGTGCCAATTTTGGATCTCTTCAGCTAAGGATAAAATATCAGATTCTAGACGTTTTTTTTGACCTTCCTTTTCAATAATTAGTTTGAGAGCTTCTTCTTCCTGTTCTCTTAATTGTTCTAAGAGAGCTTGTAATTCTAAATGGGGATTATTTTGTAGAAATTCTTCTAAGCGTGTTTCTAGAAAGCGACTGAAATCATCAAAAATACTCATATAGCAATTAATAAATTCTAAATTATCAATTAAAAACCTTGTCCCACTTCGACATATTTAGTCTGACCATTGTGATAAATAATGGCTTTTTGGTTTTGTACCCCCATAAGAATACCACCACTACTACCCACCGCTTCCCCAATTTCAAAGCGTCGACTAAGACCATTAAAGGTAAAAATAGCGGTCGACTGTTCTCCTGACTCCAAAACCCCCACTAACTGATGACCAGTATCTTGGGATAGTTGAGGACTAGCAGCTATTTCTGGGGGAACAGAAAAGGTATTTTGGTTAGGGGTTAACACAGGAACCCTAGAAGGGGTAGAGTTAGCAGAAGGGACAGGAGGAGTGGGAGGGGAAGGGGGTTGTAGAGAAGGAGGGGTTGGGTTTGACGGGTTGGGGGGATACATTGGCACGTAAATCCGTTCTATCACCTTTTCTGGGGTAGAAGGTGAGGTGGATTGAATCGCTACGTTAGAGGGTTTCTTTTCTTGAGGGTTGACTAAGGTTTTTGAAGTTGAGGGTTGGTTAATAACATTCAAAGATTGTTGCAAATAAGCGATAAACTCAGCATCAGTCGGGTTGGGAGTAGACTTTGCTGTTTTGCGTTGTTTTTGCTCAGATAGATCAGAGAATACCCACATCAACGCCAATAAAAAGTAGACACTGGCAACCGAAAAAAAAATTTTATCAAGATGTTTTGGAATTTGGCTATCGCTTTGAGTTGAATGCACAGGATTTCCTCCCCACTTTATGTTAGTTTGACTCAGGTTTTCGGGAATGTTATCAGTATAGCTCTTTACTCTCGATAAACTGTGATGAGTAATGTCTCAGAAGTCCGATATCTGTTAGTCATCGCCGATCAAAAATCTAGACGTATTGTCCCTTTAACAGATAATACTTATTCCATCGGTCGTGATCCCCATAGTAATATTTTGTTATACGATCGCCAAGTGTCCCGTCATCATGCAACTTTATTGAAGATTAATGATATTAAGCATGATCAACCCTGTTATCGTATTATTGACGGTAATCTAAAGGGAAAAAAAAGTACCAATGGCATCGCTGTCAATGGTAAATATTGCCTGTCCCATGATTTGGCCCCAGGGGATTTAATTCGTTTTGGTAATCAATCTCAAGCTAACTATCATATTATTGCTGATTCGTGTGAACTGGCTTTATTAAAAGAGTCAGACTCTAATCCTCAAGACGTTGAAACTTGTTTACCGTTAGATGATTTACCCTCTGAAAATCATGTTGCCTCTCTTGATGAAATTTTCTTAGAAGATGAGGAAGAGGACGATCAACCTAAAACGATGACATTTGGTAATCGGGAAAAAAATAAAGATTCAGAACCCTTTAAAAATCAAGCTTCTTTAGCTGATTCTAATCCTAATCCCATTATAGAACTTGATTTCCAAGGACAAATTACCTATCTCAATGCTGCTGCTAAAATCAAGTTTCCTGACTTGATTAAATTACAAGCATTGCATCCCATTCTCCAAAATCTCATTGGCAAGAGAACCCCTAAAGAGGGAACTTCTTTTGTTCGAGAAATCCAATTTGAGCAAAGTTTTTTTGAACAACATATTCATTATTTAAAAGAAAGCGAATGTTTAAGAAGTTATTTATTTGAAATTACAAAATACCGCAAAAGAGAAGTTAAGTTAACTGCTGGAAAAGATCGCTATCGTTTCTTTTTTGAGCAAAGTACAGAAGGCATTTTAGTCATTAATCCAGATACCAAGCACATTATTGAAGCTAATCAAGCTTATTGTCAATTGTTAGGCTATAGTAGTGCTGAAATTATTGGTTGTAATCTTTATCAATTATTAGAAACAGAACG
>JASJDD010000264.1 GCA_030065735.1 Crocosphaera sp. | reverse complement strand
TCGTCGGAGATTGAGCCTGGGAACCCTCAACAGTTAAATCTGTTTGAGTGGATGGATGGAGAGGTGATTTTTCATCAGAATCCCCAACCTCAGCGATAGCAGGTTGGGGTTCTTCAATGTTAGAGCAACAGGTATTAGTCAATCAAATTGTTGCAGAAAACATTAATAAGGAAATTAATCGCATTCTCGAAGTGATTGGCCAGAGCAGCAAAACCCAAGCCAAACAAGCGCGTTCAGAATTAATCCGAACGGCTAATTATAGTCGCATCGCTCTGCTAGTAACAGTCGTCACCGCTTTAGGGTTGACGTTGTGGGTCAGTTTATGGCTAGGAAAAGCGATTGTTGAGCCTTTAAACCAGTTAACAGGGGTTTCAGAGCGTATTGCTCAAGGTTCTCTAGAGGAAACACTAGACTTCTCACCCAATAATGAATTTGGCATTGTGGCTACGGCTCTCAATACAATGCTCACTCAATTGAGAGAAACTCTCGCAGACCTTGAACAACGGGTGAGCGAACGGACTCAGGCCTTACAAGCAAAAACTGAATCCCTGGAAATTACCCTGAAAAAACTACGTTTAAGCGAAGCCAACTATCACCAACTAATTAATAATCTTCAGGCTGGAGTGATTATTTATAGCCCTGAAGGTAACATAATAATGGCCAACTTGGCAGCTTGCCAATTATTGGACATCTCTTCTGATGTGACTTTTCTAGATGAGTCAGGAGCGATCCTACCACCCGAACAACATCCTTATCAGCAAGTTTTGGCCACCGAAGTTCCCGTAGAAAATTATGTTATGGGTATCCGTCGGCAGCCTCCCCTAGACTCTATTTGGACTTTGGTGAATGCTTTTCCCTCTTTTGATGATCAGAACCGTTTAACGAAAGTGGTGGTCTTGCTTCTGGATATCACTGATCGCAAGTTGGCCGAGGAAAAATTACGTCATCGTGCGCTTCATGATGCTTTAACAGGATTGCCTAACCGTACTCTCCTCAGAGAACGTTTAGACCACGCTATCCAACGGCTCAAACGGTATCCCGACAATTTATTTGCGGTGTTATTTATTGATTTAGACCGTTTCAAAGTGATCAATGATAGTTTAGGGCATTTAGTTGGCGATCAACTGCTTATTCACGTCGCTGAGACCCTGAAAGATAATGTTCGTAGTTGTGATATGGTAGCGCGACTGGGAGGGGATGAATTTGTCATTCTTCTGGAGGATCTTAACAGTCCCCACCAAGTCATACAGATCATTGAACGCATTGAGAAGGATCTTAAAAAGCCAGTTCAGTTGATGAATAAAACCCTCTTTACCTCGGCCAGCATTGGCATTGCTTTGAGTAGTCCCGACTATAGCACAGGGGAAGATATATTGCGGGATGCTGATAACGCTATGTATCGTGCTAAAGGAATTGACACTCCCACCGTTAAGCCTGACGAATCTCCCGTTTAAAAAACGGGAGAACCTCGAAATCCTCTTGGTAGAGTCTAATCTTCATGATCTTCAAAAGGATCACTTAACTGAGCAGATGGGGGACCGAATGCTGTGTAAATGGCAAAACCCGTAATGACAAGCAAGATTGAGCCAATAGCGATACTTAAAACGGTGGCAGGTTCCATAGGTTCTTTTAAAGATGATTATCGATTAGTAAACATTATAGTTAAAAATCGTAACATTATGAAGCTAATTTGACTCACTGCTGCCACCAACTCCAAAAAATAAAGCAATTTTCTATCTATTGGGTTATTTTAATAGATGTAGTAGAAAGCAAAATTTATGTCCTCTGTCATTCACGTTACTTTACCTCATACCAATTATAATATCGTCATTTCTCCTAACAGTTTAGAGTATTTAGGAGAGCATTTAACCTCACTCCATTTAGGTCAAAAAATTCTCGTTATTTCTAATCCAGAGATTTTTAAGAACTATGGAGAAACAGTCATTAATTCATTGAATAAAGCAGGGTTTAAAGTCTTTTATCATTTAATACCAGCAGGAGAAACTTATAAAACCTTAGAAAGTATTTCTGACGTTTATGATATTGCTTTAAAACATCGTTTAGAACGGTCATCAACCCTGTTAGCATTAGGAGGGGGAGTCGTAGGAGATATGACAGGGTTTGCAGCAGCAACTTGGTTAAGAGGTATTAATTTTGTTCAAGTTCCTACCTCTTTATTAGCTATGGTAGACGCTTCTATTGGAGGAAAAACAGGGGTTAATCATCCTCAAGGAAAAAATTTAATTGGTGCCTTTTATCAACCCCGTTTAGTGTTTATTGATCCTATGGTATTAAAAACATTACCCATCAGAGAATTTAGAGCAGGAATGGCAGAAGTGATTAAATATGGAGTGATTTGGAACCAAGGTTTATTTGAGCAGTTAGAAACCGAAAAAAGTTTAGATAGTTTAGATAATCTAAATTTAGAAATTATACAAGAAATTATTACAAAGTCTTGTCAGGCGAAAGTAGATGTAGTTAGTCAAGACGAAAAAGAAGCAGGACTTAGAGCCATTTTAAACTACGGTCATACCATTGGTCATGCCATAGAAAGTTTAACAGGCTATAGTCAAATTAATCATGGAGAAGCAGTGGCCATAGGGATGGTAGCAGCAGGAAAAATAGCAGTCAAACTAGGGATGTGGTCAGAAGAAAAGACCCAAAGACAAGAAAAATTAATTAAAAAAGCGAGTTTACCAGTGACCGTTGATAATAACTTAAAATCCCAAGAAATTGTCGAGAGTTTGCAGTTAGATAAAAAAGTAAAAGCAGGGAAAGTTCGGTTTATTTTACCCACAGATATTGGCCAGGTAGACATCCGTGAAAGCATTGCACCTGAAGTGATTACCACAGTATTAGAGGAAATTAAGTAGAATCTTACTTAGTGGATTGTTATCAATGATGCTTGACACATTCGATATTGTGTGGTAGAATCATGATTTATGATGAATAGAAGAAGGAATATTTTTAAGCATATCTTCTTAGGTGGGCATTGCCCACCCTACGGTTAAGAAACTGATAAAATTTGTTCATCTAAACTAAAATCAACCTTAGCTTGCTCTCGTTTAGAAGCTAAATAATCGTTTTCAAAAGAGTCTTTTAATCCAGTAATTAAATCATATTCAGGTTTCCAGTTTAAGTCATACAAAGCTTTATGAATGTCAGCAAAAAAGTGCTGCATTCTTAAGGGAAATGCTTTCTTTTTACCAAAGTCAAATTGTTTGGGATCATAGTGAACAATATTGATATCATCGACAGATTTACCCGCAGCAACAGCGCAAGCTTTAGCTAACCCATCAAAGGTCACATAACGTTCCCCTGAAATGTTATAAATTTGTCTGATCGCTTGCTCATTTCCTAATACAGCAGCCATCACTTTAACTAAGTCTTGAATATGACCAAATTGGGTAAAATGTAAGCCATTACCGGGAATAGGAATGGGTCTATTTCTGACAATTCTATCAAAAAACCAAGCTTCTAAATCATTATAATTTTGGGGTCCATAAATATAAGTCGGACGAATAGAAGTCCAGGGAATTCCTGATTTTTCTAAGTAACTTTCTGTCTCAAACTTTCCCTTATGACGACTATTGGGATCAACTTCATCTCCTTCAATATGAGGCATTTGATCGGACTTTAAATAAACCCCTGCGGAACTCACATACACAAAATGTTGAACTTGATCATTAAAGATTTCTACTAAGGGTTGAGTGTCACTTAATTCGCGTCCGTTGTTATCAAAAATCGCATCAAAACTTTCAGAAGCTAACTTTTCTTTTAACTGGTTAGTATCTTTGCGATCGCCGTGAATTTGTGTTATCCCTTCGATGGGTGCCGGTTTATTCCCTCGATTAAATAAGACTACTTCATGACCTTGTTGTACTAATTCTTTGGTGAGATAAACACCAATAAAACGGGTTCCACCCATGATTAAAATACGCATATTTCCCTCGATTATTTTTAGTGACTTTATCATTAGAATACTATAGTTTTGATCAGTTTATCTACACTAATGACTATAATTCTTGATAATATCAAGAACAAGCAATCCGAAATTCGACAACAGATAGATAATTTACAGCAAAAGCTTGAAGAATTGTTGGTAGATCAAGAAGAAATGGAACAATTAATACAGAAAAGGCAAAAACTCAGAAGTAAATACCGTTAGTTTCTAAGCTAAACAGTTTAAGCTGCTTCTTCTGGAGGAAGTCGACGAATTTCTGAATAAAAAGCAGTGCGACTATAGCCATTTTTCCCTTTCATTAAACTGGTACGTAGTCGTAAGTTAGGACTAGCAAACCAGATTCTTTCTTCTATAGAAAAATCACCAACTTCTAGGGTTAAGGTTAATGCTTCATCTTCTCCCAAACTGTAGCTTCCTTGGGATGAAGGTTTAGACTGAAAACTTTGTATAATTTTTCCTATTTGTGGTGTATTATTATCAGGAATTACAATCATGGTCGCGCTTCCTGTTTGTTTTTTTTGTCCATAGTCAACAGAACTATTCCAGCTAATTTTTTGACCGCCGATCGCTTGACTAGAATTGATACGATGTTGTTGACAAAGGGAAACCAGCAGAGAATGATCAGTTTCCAGCCATTCTACGGTTAATTCTGATTTATGACTCTCTGCTTTTTGGTTATCAAACTGATAGCTACTTCGCTGAGAAAACCATTGACCGATACATGATTCTAGAAAGGTTTGTATGTCCATGAACACTGCTGAGTTATCTGATAAAAATAGGGTTCTGGGTTACTTTGCTCCCTTTTATTTTTTAAGATTTAGGGAGCTAAATAAGACTATTTATGGCTATTTTCCAAGCAACCCAATAACCCTGATTGTATCATGACATCTCACCCTGTTCTTAGTTGTCTTGTTGAATCAGGTTAAGGGAAAATAAGGCAGTTTCCTTTACTTGGGGTTGGGGATCTTTGGCTAAAAATTTCAGGGCGGAGATACTCTTGTCTGTGTTAAAATTGCCTAAAGCCTGTGCCAAACGTTGACGGACCAACCAGTCATCAGAGTCAGCAAAGCGTAAAATATCGTCAATAGCATCCACGGCTTTAATCTCTCCAATGGCTGCGATCGCTGCTTGCTTCATGACGGTTTCTTTGCTTTCTAAGAGTTGTAGGAGAATGGGTTTGGCACGAATGTCCCCTAAGTTACCCAAGGACACAGCAGCACTAAACCGCACTAACCACTGGGTGTCCTCATAAAATGCTCTGGCTAAGGGTTCATAAGCCCGTCCATCTTGAAGATACCCTAATGCACCAGCAGCATCAGCCCGAATGCCATAGTCTGGATCAGCCTCTAATAGTTTAACTAAGATGGGGTAGCATTCGTCGGTTTGTTTGACTCCCAGGGCAAACACCGCCATTGATCGCACTTGTAAGACTTCATCATTTAAGACTTTTTTAATTAAAGGTACGGCTTCTTCTGCGGATACTTGTCTTAAGGAGGCTAAGGCCAAGAGGCGATCGCGGGAGTTTTCGCTTTCTAGTTGTAAGGATATCTGTTGGAGATCAGTGGTAATCATTTTTGTAACATTTCTTTATAACTGGTTATCTCTATTGTAACGATTTTTTACAGTTTGATCACAGATGGTTCATTTTGTGTTGGTTTTGATGGTTTGATGCTTATAATTTTCTATATTTTCCTTTAAAGAAGACAATAAAGACTAATAAAATCAGTGTGTTATTAACCTATAGCATTGCTTAAATAAAGTCTTTCTTGTTATAAAGAGCGACATGATCCCAATGTAAACATTCTAGATAAAAAATAATTAAACAATATCCTTCTCCCATTGTACTTATAGGATAATCTAACCATGTAACTTTTAGCTGTTCATCACAAGAATTTTTAATTAATTCTAGTTGTTTTTGTAAATGATTCATCCCTCGACATAAAGTATTAATATCTGTCCATTTTCCTGATTCAATATTAAAAAGATTTTTGAGAAAATCCTTATTTTTTTTGTATGCTATTAAATCTGCTGTCAAACAAGAAAGCTGATTTTCTAAGTCCATTTCTTCTTGTTGTTCAATGTTTCTGTCAATATCTAATGTCATTGAAATAACTCCTTAAATGCAATAAATTCCTGATTAACCCTTCTTCCTTCTGGTCGTCTTTTTTCAGAGTGATCACTTCTTTTAGGATTAATGGTTTTTAACCCTCACAAATAAATAAGTCAGTGCGTTACTATTTTAGTAACGCACTTTAATGATAGATTATGTAGCCTTTAATAAACCACTATGTCTTAACAAAGGTTCTGTTTTGGGTTCTCGTCCTCGGAATGCTTTAAACACTTCCATCGGGTCTAAACTTCCCCCTAATGCTAACACTGTATCTCGGAACCGTTTTCCTGTTTCTGAAACCGCTTTTTCATCATTTAAACCGACTTCTTCAAACGCAGAAAACGCATCTGCACTTAACACTTCTGCCCATTTATAACTATAGTAACCGGCTGCATAACCACCAGCAAAAATATGTCCAAATGCACATAAAAATGAGTCTTCAGGTAACGGTTTTATCACCGTTGTTTTCTCGGCAATACGGTTACGAACTTGTGCATGACTTTCGTTACCATTCGGTTGATAACGATGGTGTAATTCTAAGTCAAGGAAACCAAAATGTAGCTGTCTTAACATGGCTGAACCACTCATATAATTACGAGCAGAAATTAACTTATCGTAGTAATGTTCGGGTAAGGTTTCTCCCGTTTCATAATGTTTAGCCATGTTAAATAAAGTGTTGCGATCATAACACCAATTCTCCATAAATTGACTAGGTAATTCCACCGCATCCCACTCTACATTATTAATTCCAGCAGCCCCTACATAGTCAACTTTTGTCAACATATGTTGTAACCCATGACCAAATTCATGGAATAAAGTTGTCACTTCATCAAAGGTCATTAAACTGGGTTTTCCATCCACTGGAGGGGTTTGATTACAAATTAAATAAGC
>JASJDD010000263.1 GCA_030065735.1 Crocosphaera sp. | reverse complement strand
ATATGGGATTAATTACATTGAACAAGAAGAATCCTACACGAGTTTAGCTAGTGCATTAGATTTAGATAAGCTACCAGAATATAATGCAGATAATCCACAAGCCTACGAATTTTCAGGTCAGAGAATTAAGAGAGGTTTGTATCGGACTTTGGAAAAAAAATTAGTCAACTCAGATATTAATGGTTCTGCTAACATTGGACGTAAAAGTAAAGCCAATCTCTTTGAGAAGAGAGAGGTATTAGAGGGGCTTTTGGACGCTCCAAGACGATACTTTATCGTGTAAAGAATCCCCATCGCCTTGCGTTGGGGTAGTTCAAGTATGAGTTTGTATTAGAACTTGACTGGGGATTCCACTCAATTGAAAATCCCTGCTTTGTCAGAGTAAAATCCACGGGGAGTCACCGATACCCCAAAACTGTTAGCCTAACAACACATTGTTAGATATTAATAGGTTTTTAGTAGGTGCAGGTAGAGATTTTTGGGGATTAATCGTCCTCACATTAGTATCTTTGGGCTGATCAATTTCTAGCAGTAAATTACGAATTAAACGGGCGACCAATTTCTGGATTAATCCTTCAGCAATTTTTTGGCTCATCTGTTGAGTTTCCGGTTTTCCTAACAATTTCATCACCAAAGGAACAATTTTCATAGGGTCAAAACCTGGGGTATTTTGAAGAATTTGCAAGATATTTTTTAAGTGTTCCACACTGTCACTTTTATCTTGTAAGTCTTGAGGGGTTTCTTGAACCGCTAATCCGATTTGTTCCCGTACCATACTAGACATATTAAACCAAGTCCGACGGCTCAACATATCTAAAGCGTTAATAATTTCATTGACTAATCTTTCTCTAATAAATTCACCCCGTGAAGAGAAGAGAAAATCAGCAGCTTGCTCTACCACTTTATCAATGTCATAATCTTGGGAATCTTTAGCATTTCTCATCAAGTTTTCTAAACGATTCCAGCGAAAACTTCCTTCTTTAAACAGTAAATCTTTTAAAGAAGCCCGTAATTCTGGAGACGAATCGGTTAATAATCGTTTGGCCACATAAGGATAAGCTTTACTTAATACTTTAAAATCAGGATTAATCCCAATGGCAATGCCTTCTAATGTTACCATTGAGCGCAAAATTAACGCATAATAAGCCGGCACTTTAAAAGGAAATTCGTACATCATTTCCGACATTTGATCCGTAATACTTTTGAAATTTAATTCAGCCACACTCGAACCCAAAGCATTACCAAAAACTTCCGTTAACGCAGGAACAATGGGGGTTAAATCTGTTTCAGGTTTCAAAAAGTCTAACTTAACATAGTCATAAGCTAAAGCATCAAAATCTCGATTCACTAAATGGACAACTGCCTCAATTAAGCCATATCTTTGATAAGGTTTAATACGACTCATCATGCCAAAATCGAGATAAGCTAATCGTCCATCTTTCATAGCTAATAAATTACCTGGATGGGGGTCAGCATGAAAAAAACCATGTTCCAATAATTGACGTAAAGAACAATTAACGCCTACTTCGACTAAATGTGTAGCTTCAATTCCTTGTGCCTGTATTTCTGTGATATTCGTTAATTTAGTCCCCTCAACCCACTCCATCGTTAAAACCCTTCTGCCTGTGTATTCCCAATAAATTTTAGGCACATAAATTTCAGGTAAATGACCATAAAGTTTAGCAAACTCTTCGGCATTTTTCCCTTCTTGAATATAATTAATTTCTTCAAAAATACGACCAGCTAATTCATCGGTAATCGCCACTAAATCTGAGCGAATAAAAGAAAAGGTTGTTTGCGCCCAAATAGAGAGATTCCGCAAGATATAAATATCTAAAGTAATCCGTTTAATTAAATCGGGTCTTTGGACTTTAACTGCTACTTTTTCTCCTGTTTTTAACTTACCTTTATAAACTTGTCCTAAAGAAGCAGCAGCAATAGGTTTTTCTGATAATTCTGCATAAATAGATTGGGGACTTTTTCCTAATTCTTCTTCAATAAAACCATAAGCAACTTCATTAGGAAAAGAAGGTAATTGATCCTGTAACGTGGTTAATTCATCGAGATAAACAGGGGGAACTAAATCAGGCCGTGTCGATAAAGCTTGTCCTACTTTTATGTAAGTTGGCCCCAATTCTGTTAGCATTTCCCGTAAATGAATGGCCCTTTTTTTTTCTTGTTTGGGATTTTTCCCCCTAATTTTATCCCACCATAATCCCAATGCAAAACGGGCAAATAAGAAGAAGACATTGAGTAAACGACTAATGACTTGGGGAAGACGTTGACGATAATAGTCGTTGATAATTTCTGGATGGTATTGCCAACTTTCGGGAGACATATCACTAATCGGGCCTAAGTCTTCACTGTGTCCTTGGGGAATGTGACGGGGTTGTACATCAATGGTAACAGTATTAGCTGTAAGGGTGTCTGGGGGAAGAGTTGATTGAGGCATAGGGATGATTGCAACTTCAGTAGAATGGGTCCTTTTGTAAATTATTGTAACAAGTTCTGTTCATTTTGTAGCCAATCCTTTACAGAATCAGAATCTTTTCTGTTTTTAACCATAATAAAAATCAAAATCTTTCAATGCTAATAACCTTTCCTTATTTAAGCGATAATGATAACCTAATCTCTGTTTTAATGCTTCCCAAGCAGTTTTTTTAACTATTATAGAAGCATCAATATGTCGGAGAGTGCGATTAAGGGTTATCCAATCTTGGCTTTTGATTGGTTGCCATCCAACTTGAAATGCAGCCATTCCAATGCTAATCCCTTCTCCTGAGTGAATTCCATTTAGTTCTAAATATCGAGCAATTTTGCCCCAATTTTCTAAAAATATTTTGGCTTTATTATCTTGATTAGAAACCATAAGAATAGACTCTCCGAAGTAACTAACTTCATCAAGATTAATCTTAAGTTTTTCAGATACTTTTTGGACAATACTGAGTCTATCAGGTCGGTATTTAGTAATATGCTTTAGAAGATTTTTATGAACTCCCTGAATGCCTGAAAAATCAGTTATTTCTGTGGGCAATGGTTCATAAACACGGGTGTCAGCATCAATAAAAATTGCTATATCAAATTGAGACAAACCAGACTCAAGGACAAATCTTTTGTCATTATAGCAATGAAGGATTCCCCTCTGTTTTTGAGAATAACTAATCACATTCGGACAATCTTTAAAATCTGTAACCTTGTCTGTTCCAATAACTATTTTAATTCCAGGAGCATATTTTTCTAAATCATGAGCCAATTCTCTGCTCATCTTTCGATAGGGGGAATTAAAAGCTAAAGTACAAAAACAAAAATTTTTAGTTTTTTTATTCATAGAACTAATAAACCGCTAAACTGGGAAGGAGCATCTAATAACGTTTATTGAGAAATGGCATATCAATCAAAATATCATCATTTATGATATCTTAGGATATCAAAAGTTAACCTTGTTGTTTTGAAAATGATTCCTGATTGCAACAATGATTGATTCTTCCTCGATTATTCTCGATGCCAAACAGTTATCTAAAAGTTTTGGTGGCTTAAAAGCCGTTGACAATGCTAATATACAAGTCAAACAAGGTAGTATTACTGGCTTAATTGGTCCCAATGGTGCAGGGAAAACCACTTTATTCAATCTTTTATCCAATTTTATCCGTCCCGATCAAGGAGAAGTTATTTTTGACGGGGAACCGATTCAAGATTTATCCCCTTATAAAATTGCCCTACAAGGATGTATCCGTACCTTCCAAGTCGCTAGAGTCTTATCTCGTCTGACTGTCTTGGAAAATATGTTATTGGCCACTCAAAAACAAACCGGGGAATTTTTCTTACAACTCTGGTTCAAACGGGGACAGGTTAAACAAGAGGAACGAGACAATAAAGAAAAAGCCCTTTCTATTTTAGAATCGGTTGGGTTGATAGAAAAACGTCATGACTATGCAGGGGCCTTATCAGGGGGACAGCGTAAACTCTTAGAAATGGCTAGAACCCTGATGACTCGTCCTAAACTCATTTTACTAGACGAACCGGCGGCCGGGGTCAATCCTACCTTGATTGGGCAAATTTGCGAACATATTACCAATTGGAATCAACAAGGGATTTCTTTTTTAATTATTGAACATAATATGGATGTAGTAATGTCTCTATGTGATCATATTTGGGTATTAGCTGAAGGAACCAACTTAGCTGATGGGACTCCCGAAGAAATTCAACAAAATTCCCAAGTTCTCGAAGCTTATTTAGGAGAATAGTCTCAGTAATTTCCTCCAAAATGCAATAATACTAAAACTGTTATTAATCATGAAACAATGGGTAAATTAATGAATTGGAGCAAATTGGCTTTATGGGGATTCTTAGGCTTAATCTTAAGTTTTCTGATTAGTTGTAATGGTGGTCAATCTCCCACCACAGGTCAAGAATTAGAGTTTTGGACAATGCAGCTACAGCCGAAATTTACTCCTTATTTTACGGAATTAATTAAAGAATTTGAACAAGAACATGAAGGGGTTAAAATTCGTTGGGTTGATATTCCTTGGTCAGCTATGGAAAGCAAAATTTTAACGGCCGTTTCTGCGAATACTGCCCCAGATGTGGTTAATCTTAACCCTAATTTTGCTTCAAAACTAGCTAGTCGTAACGCTTGGTTAAATTTAACCGAAAATGATTATATTTCTTCCGAAGAAAAACAAGAATATTTACCCAATATTTGGGACGCTGGAACCGTTAATAATATTAGTTTTGGGTTGCCTTGGTATTTAACGACACAAATCACTATTTATAATCAAGAATTACTCAAACAAGCAGACATTGAAACTGCCCCAACCACTTTTAAAGAATTAGAAGATGTAGCTGCAAAATTAAAAGAAAAAACAGGAAAATATGCCATGTTTTTTACCTTTGTTCCTGGAGATTCTGGAGAAGTTTTAGAATCGTTGGTGCAAATGGGTGTTAGCTTAGTAGATGACGAAGGAAAAGCCGCATTTAATAGTCCAGAAGGCTTAGAAGCGTTTCGTTATTGGGTAGATTTATATCAACAAGAATTATTACCCCCAGAAGTTCTAACCCAAGGCCATCGCCACGCCATTGACTTATATCAATCAGGAGAAATTGCTTTATTATCAACCGGTGCAGAATCATTTCCAGTGATTATAAAAAACGCTCCTACCATTGCCGAAGTTTCCGCAGCTTCTCCCCAAATTACAGGAGAAACTGGCAAAAGAAATGTAGCCGTCATGAACTTAGTTATTCCTAAAAATACCAATAAACCCCAAGCAGCAGTTGAGTTTGCTAAATTTGTGACCAATAGCGAAAATCAATTGCAATTTGCCAAAGAAGCCAACGTTTTACCCTCAACCCTAAACGCAATAGAAACCTATATTAATGAGCAAGAAAACTCAACAGAAACAACGCCATTATCACAAGCAATCGCTATTAGTGCTAAACAACTAAAAGACGCTCAAGTATTAGTACCACCCCAAGATAATATTAACCAATTACAAAAGATTATCTATGAAAATCTCCAAGCTGCCATGTTAAAAGAAAAAACAGTAGAACAAGCATTACAAGACGCTGCTGATACCTGGAATAATCTTTAAGACAACTGATAACCGATAACTGATGACTGATAACTGATGACTCATTCGCGTTATAATGGGGGGTGGTAAATGGGGCTGTGGCTCAGTTGGATAGAGCAAGCGCCTCCTGAAGTATCGGGCATCCTGTACGGAAACGTCGGGTATGAATGTGGTCAAATTCAAGGAAGCCTAAGTCTAGAGATTAGATAGGGTAATCTTGAGCCAAGCTCTACGGCCCTGGTAGAGAAGGTGCAGAGACTGGTTATCAGTGTCCCAGGGGTGTAATAATTAAGGGAAAACAACCCTGATAACATAACGGCCACCACCTACGGATAAACCATTATCTAGGGTGAAGGAATAGTCCAGAGAGTAGGGAAACCTACACCAATCTGAAGCGCTAGGTCGCCGGTTCAAATCCGGCCAGTCCGTACGACCTGTTTCTCAGAAAAGCTCAAAACCCTGATTATATCTAGGTCACAGCGTACTGAGAGTTTAGGTAAAAGTTCAAACCGAACCATGAAATCTAAATAACTTTCTTATTTGTAGGTGACAGTCACCTTACTCAGAATCAATGGGACTTAAAAACCCAGAGAGTAACGATATATCCCTCATATTGAGAATTAGTAACCTTAATATGAAGTAGGGATAAAAGGGAGTAACCCCAAAGCACAATGGGGAATCCTCTCGAATCAACTGAATATGATTAAGAGATGAACCTTCAATTAAACTAAAACCCCTTTAGGGATGAGTAGCGAAAAAGTGCTTGATACGCTGCATTCAAATAGATACAGACCAAGGTGAATAAAATAGATTGGTTTATCACACAGATTCTCAAAAAGGTCTAGGGGTAGAGAAGGAATCTAAGTTCAGATAGAACCTGATAAGAAGGAACAGGGAAACCCTATGTATTCTCTCATCGTATTGGTCGATAGGATGAGTAGCAACAAACTTGAGCGCATGGTACATAGGAGTAGGAAAGAGTAAGAAGCTAACGCCTATTTGTAATGAATAGGATACGCTGACGTACTCTGACGTTAATTAGATGAAAAACTAACAATTAGTGGTAAAGATGGAAAAAACGAGTTTAAAGACTACGGTATCATGGAACACAATCAACTGGGCTAAGGTTCAGAGGAAAGTGTTTAAGCTACAAAAGAAGATTTTTCAAGCAGTACGCTCAGGTGACAAAGCAAAAGCTCACAAGCTCCAAAAGTTACTGTCAAAATCTTACTACGCTAAATTATTAGCAGTAAGGAAAGTAACTCAGGATAATCAAGGTAAGAAAACAGCAGGAGTTGATGGAAAGATAATAATCTACCAGAAACAACGGTTAGAACTTGCCAATAA
>JASJDD010000262.1 GCA_030065735.1 Crocosphaera sp. | reverse complement strand
GTGAGTACAATTTCAAAAATACAAGGTAAGCTAGATAAGGAAAGGACTGACAACAGTCCCACCCAAGGTTAGAAGCAAGTTTCTTTCTTAAACCAAAGTGGAGAAAGAATGTAAATTCTGGCTTAGCGACTCTAGCAAAGTGATCGAAACTAATTGGGTTTAAAACCCCGCCTTTGAAGGCGAACAGTTTTTGAGAGGGAGCGTAAATCTTTGTCTCAAAAACAACTTCTGTGCGATAGCGCCGGAACGTAGTGAGGAACTTCTGACTTCTGACTTCTGACTTCGTTAAATAACTCCATGTTGCGAATCATCACCCAGTCAGCTGAGATAAATACAGAATTGCAAAGAATCCGCAATCGCCCCTATCGAGACGAGATTCAAGCAAAAGAAGTTGCTGTGGGAGAAATTCTCGACAGGATAAAACACCAAGGAGATCAAGGACTCTTTCAACCCTTCGATACGCTTACCATCCCCACCAATCTCAAAGTTAGCGGTTCCGACTTAGACGCAGCTTATCAAAAAATTCCCAAAGAATTACTCGATGCCATCCAAACCGTCAGTCAAAAACTAGAAACCTTCTATCAACAACAACTCCCCAAACCTTGGGTGAAATTTGAAGACGACGACGTAGTCGTGGGCAAACGCTACACCCCCGTCAAACGGGCCGGTATTTACGTAGCTTGGGATCAAGGGTCCCCCATCAGTCGGGTATTGATGCAAACCCTACCCGCAAAAATCGCTAAAGTCCCAGAAATTATCCTTCTCAGTCCCCCCGATGAAACTGGCAAAGTTCCCCCTGATATTCTCGTCGCTGCTCAAGTGAGTGGGGTCAATCACATTTATCGTCTAGGAGGGGCCAAGGCCATCGCTGCTTTGGCCTACGGAACCCAAACCATTCCGAAAGTGGACGTTATCACAGGAACCGGAGGATTAGACGTAATCTTAGCTAAACGCATGGTTCATGGTACCGTGACCACCGACACCCCTGTTGATGCCTCAGAATTGTTTATTATTGCCGATCAAACCGCCAACGAAACCTACATCGCAGCTGACTTATTGGCCCAAGTCGAACAGGACCCTAGTAGTGCAGTGGTGGTGCTAACAACGGATTTAAGTTTGGCACAAAAAATTCAAACCAAAGTACAACAAAAATTACAAGATAACGCCCACGGTATTTTATCCGAAAAAGCGATCGCTCATTATGGCTTAATTGCGGTGGTAGACTCCCTTGAACAAGCGGTTAACATTACCAACCAATTCGCCCCTCATTATCTGATCTTAACCCTAGCGGACCCTTGGCATATAGTAGAGAAAATTCGCGCCGTCGGTAGCCTTTTCATTGGCCAGATGACCCCCAAAGTCATTGGTGACTATTTAGGCAATGGGGGCGTAATTTTACCCCCCTCTGGATTAATTCGTTATGCATCTTCAGTATCCATAGAAACCTTCCTCAAACCCTCCTATCTCATGGAATATTCCCCAACTGCTCTGAAAAAATTAGCCAATGCTTTAGAAATTTTAGCTTTAGCTGAGGGATTTACTGGGAGTGCAGATACCATGACTTTGCGATTAATTGAAGATTGACACTCCCACCGTTAAGCTCACGCTGTAACGGGGGATTCTTTGTTCACAGAGGCTACTTGCTTAGACAGGATTTCTCCTGAAACAGTAGAGGTATCCTCTAACGGGGGTCTTCACCCCGACATTAAAAGATAAAAATTAAACTTTCGTTGCCCTATTTAAACTGGGTTCTACCTCTCGCATTTTCTTCCCTCTCCATAACAGACGAATAGGAGTCCCAGGAAAGCCAATTTGTTCTCGAAACTGTCGTTCGATATAGCGTCGATAATTATCACTAAATCGCTTGGGATCATTGACAAATAAGGCAATGGTTGGGGGTTGGCTTGATACCTGAGTTCCGTAATAAATTTTCCCCTGTTTTCCTTGTCTACTGGTTGGAGGAGAATGCCATTTAACCGCTTCTTCTAACACTTCATTCACCACAGAAGTATTTACCCGACGACGATGTTCTTCTACTGCCCCATCTACTAATTCAAAGATTTTTTCCACTCGTTTTCCTGACATAGCACTGACAAAAATAATATCAGCCCATTCCATAAAATAAAGTCGATCCATCACTTTTTGTTTGTAGTCATAAATGGTGTAAGAATCCTTCTCTATTGCATCCCATTTATTCACTACAATAATAGCAGCCCGTCCTTCATCAATAATCCGTCCTGCTAACTTGATATCTTGGTCTGTAACTCCGTCAATGGCATCAATGACTAATAAGACTACATCTGCCCGACGAATGGCTTTAAAGGCTCGATTAATACTAAAAAATTCCGCCCCATAATTAACATTTTTTTTGCGACGAATTCCAGCCGTATCAATTAAACGATAGGTGTTTCCCCCTCGTTCCACTAATGTATCAATGGCATCTCTTGTTGTCCCCGAAATTGGACTAACAATCGCCCGTTTTTCCCCTAAAAAAGCGTTCAATAAACTGGATTTTCCCACATTGGGACGACCAATAATAGAAACATTAAATTCTTCTCGATCACTCAGTTCCTCAGGGGAGGGTAAATAGCTAATTAATTCGTCTAATAATTCCCCTGTTCCATTACCATGAATTCCAGAAATGGGGTAAGGTTCCCCTAGTCCTAATTCCCAAAATTCGGCCGCTTGAATGAGGCCTTGTTCTGGTGACTCACATTTATTCACCGCTAACAACACAGGAACCTTTTGCTGTCTTAACCAGTGGCCAATCTCACGATCGCTTGCAGTCGGACCGAGTTGCCCATCTACCACAAAAATAGCTGCATTGGCCTCTGTTAAGGCTGCCATGGCCTGTTCCCGTATCAAAGGTAAAAACTCTGTATCATCGTCGAAAACTAGCCCTCCCGTATCTACCACTTGAAAATCGCGATCGCGCCAAAAAGCAGGGCGATACGTGCGATCGCGAGTAATTCCCGGTTCATCATGAACAATCGCCTGTCTATCTTTAGCTAAACGGTTGACAAGGGTGGACTTGCCTACGTTGGGCCGTCCAATAATCGCAACAATAGGTAATGCCATAAGAGTTAATTTAGGATCTCTGTTTGCAAAGATAATAATTTTGCTTAATTTTTAATCATAACGATTTTTTGGGGTAATCAGTTCAAGGATTCCTGACATTATCCTTCTTTTTCATCTCCTTCACTTTCCACCTCTTTCATGATTAACCCAAAGTTAGCCTTGATAACTCTATTGGCTCACTTTTCTTAATGATCCCAAAAATAATATTAAGTTTTATAGATAAAAGAATATTTTGTAGCAAATGTTACAGAAGTATGTGTTATGTATAGTAGTGAGGGTGAAAAAAACCACATAAGAAAACACCATAAGCAATCGGAGTCTAAATATTATGTCTACTCAACAACAAGCAAGAGCGTTAATGATGCGTCATCACCAAATGGTCAAAAACCGTCAACAGTCCATGCTAGGAAGGGCTGCAGCAGAAATTGGGGTGGATGTCGAAAAAGATTATTGGACAACCATTCAAGGTAAACCCTGTTCTGGTTTCCGTAGTTCCTATGATCGCTCTCATGCTGCCATGAGTTAGTGATTAAGTATCATTAATCTTCTATGAAATATAGTCATATTATCGCTTAGATAATTAAAGTAGAGACGTTTCATGAAACGTCTCTACAGCATTTTATAAGGAATTATTCAGAAATGTGTGGTAAGCAATCTTGATAATAGTTTCTAGATAATTATTCTAGATTAACATTGCCCACTTTACCTAATTAACCGAGGGTAACTTTAACCACTTTATTCTTTTCTTCTTCAGCTTTTGGTAACGTTAGGTATAGAATTCCCTGTTGGTAGTCTGCCGTTATTTTAGTATTATCAATTAGAGCAGGTAAAGCAACTGAACGGGAAAACTTACCATAACGAAATTCGCTGTGATTCACACCGTTTTCTTCAGATTTAATGGCTTGTTTCCGTTCCCCTGTAATATATACGGCTTCTTTTGTAGCTTGAATATCTACATCTTCCGCTTTAATTCCAGGGAGTTCTAACTTGAGCATTACTGCGTCATCCGTTTCGTAAAGTTCAGCCGAAGGAGCAAAGATTTTTTCTTTAAAATTCCGTTCTGAATTAGTTAAGAAACCTTCGTCAAACAGTTGATTGATTTGACGTTGTAAAGCGTTCATTTCTTGCCAAGGGTTGTAACGTACCAGTGCCATAATTTTTGTCTCCTAATGGTGCTTATTGGTTGTTTTTTTCTTTGTTGTCTTCATCTTAACCGCAGAAAAATGCTCAGACAATACGGTTTATTCGACCCAGAATGGTGTATTTCCCCTCAGATAATTACATCTATGCTTTTCCTATTCTTAGTCCTATGCTGATAGATAAATCGGTTAATTAAAAGGGATTATAAAAAAAAATGAAAGAATCCCAGTCAAACCATAAATTCAGGAATATATTGGGAGTTAAGCATGGGTGTGAGAGTTATTTAATCTAGCATTGACCTATTAAATGCAGGGGTTCCAGACTAAAAAGGTTAGCAGTTAATGGGGGATGATTCCTAGGATGCTAGTCCTCAAGGTTAGTGTGGAGAACAAAGTTTGGTTAATATACATTTAAGGAATTTAATATGATGACTCGTTGGTTATTTTCTTCCCTAGTATTAGGGTTGTTATCCCCTTTTATGACAGCGAATAATTTAACTGTTAGTGCCGAACCTCAACAGATAGTTTATAACATGGCGCGACCTTGCAATACCTGTTTCCATTTAGTGCCATCTGGGATGACTAATCAACAAAAAAATCCCATTTATTTACTGAGAGTTTATCATCAAGGTCAACTTTTATATACCTTTGAAACCATTTCGGGTCGCCATTTCACCCAAAGCAGAAACCGTCATCAAGCAGGAACCGAAGCTCCTTTACCTGATGGAAATTATAAAATCAGTTCCCATAGTGTACCAGGAACTTTAGTAGAAGTGGGGGGGCGTTTTTTACCCGTTTATCCTCAATTTTCTACGGGTAGAAGTGCTTTGGGGATTCACTATGATCCAAGTTATAATAAAAGTAACGGGGAGGATGGGACTGCTGGTTGTATTGGCTTGAGTTCTCGCCAACATTTTGCCACATTATTGAGCTTTGTTGAAACCTATAAACCTCAATTATTGATCGTTGATATTCAGTAAACTCACTTCTTCTCATCTTGATAGAAACAGGTATTAATTATGAGATTTAAACTTACATTAGCCTTATTAAGTTGTGTTGTTATGTTTGCCTATGTTTCTCATGGAAAACAAAAACAAGAACAAACCTTTGAAACCATTGAAGAGCAGAATAATATTGAGTTTACTAGCCAAAATCCCTCAAGTTTTAGCCAAGAACAAAACAAACAATGGCCGTCTACGATTAACTCAGAACAATCCCTAAAAACGCCTATTCCTGTTAACCCTTCCAATTACGAGAAAACACAACCCAGTTATCACGAAAACTTTAAATCTTGGCAGAGGGAACCGAACATTCCCAAATCGTCAGACAATTATTATTCACAACCCCCTGCTCAACCCTACGAAAATGCAGAGGTTTCTCAAGGAAGTTATATGACTTTAACGCCTACCAATACTCGTAACACCTTGGGGAACCCCATTTATGAGTTACGACTGTATGGCAATGGTCGCTTAATTGCAACCTATCAAACTGTCACAGGAAGAGCTAACAGTCAAAACAGAAATCGTCACCAAGCAGGAACAGAAGCACCACTACCGGATGGTCAATATCAGGTAGCGAGTGCAGAGGTGGCCGGAACTCATCCTGAAGTTGGGGGAAGATTTCTCCCCATTGAACCTCTCTTTCCTACCGGAAGGTCAGCTTTAGGGATTCATTATGACCCCTCTTTTCAACAAGCCAACGGAGAAGATGGAACTCAAGGATGTATTGCCCTAACCAATAAACGTGACCTTGAGCAAGTATTGCAATACGTCTATACCTATCAACCGCAATATTTAGAGGTCAAGTTACAAGTTTAATTATCACCGAAATGTCGCAAGGAAGCCCCGAACAAGGCACGAAGTTCGTGGGAGGAATTGCGACCAACAAACAAACGTGCTTTGCACAGGATATTATGCTAAACTCATTTTGGTGAGTTTTTAAGGTCGATGAAACAAGTCTTAACCCTAGTTCTCAAGCTTCAACCTACATCAGAGCAGCGTCAATTATTAGACGATACTGCTAAGGCATTTGCTGATGCTTGTAACTACATTAATAAGACTGTTAAACCTAATTTGACTAATAGAAACTCAATCCAAGCTGTCTGTTATCAAGACGTTAAAGAGCGTTTTGGGTTGACAGCTAATCATGTTGTTAGAGCTTGTGCTAGGGTGGCAGCTAATCGTTTAACTGCTAAACAAAAACACAGGAACGTTAAGCAATTTAAACCTACCAGTTTTGATTGTGATGCTCGCACTTTTCGGTTTATTGAAACTGGCTATCTAGCTAGTATCAGTACCACAGGAAAACGGGCTAAAATTCCGATGAGAGTCAGTAATTATCATATCGGAAAACTCAGAGGTCAAAACCCAACATCAGCACAAGTTTGTCAACATAAAGATGGTGATTGGTATGTACATATTCAACTTAAATCTGATGCTCCTAAACCTATCAAAACGGATAACGTTATTGGGGTTGATTTTGGAAGACGAGACATAGCAGTTACCTCGACTAATCAATCATGGTCAGGAAAGGAGATTCAAGAAAAAAGAGATAAATTTAATCGTGTCAGAGCTTCTTTACAGAACAAGGCATCCCAAGGCA
>JASJDD010000261.1 GCA_030065735.1 Crocosphaera sp. | reverse complement strand
AACATTGGACGTAAAAGTAAAGCCAATCTCTTTGAGAAGAGAGAGGTATTAGAGGGGCTTTTGGACGCTCCAAGACGATACTTTATCGTGTAAAGAATCCCCATCGCCTTGCGTTGGGGTAGTTCAATAATAGGGTTATTTTTACCTAAGTAGTCGGATATAAATAAAGTGAACTGTCTTAAGAAATGTAAATTACTCCATAGCCCCTCCTCCTCTGCTTCCTCTGCACCCTCTGCCTCCTCTGCTTAACTTAAACGAGTAACGTTTATTTTTGTCCAGGTACTTAGTACCTCGATTATATCAAATTGAGATTAAATTGTTTTTTCCTAACTTTCCTAATTTTCCTCATTAAAAATGCAAGAAAAGCCCGCAAAAAACGGGCTTATAATAATAGTATAAACTATCAACTATTGAACTATTGTACAAGGTTTTTCCTCGTGACTACGGGGACAAGTTTCTAAGTCTTCAGTAACAGGATTTTCTGGGTTTAAACCAATCCAAGAATCAATTTTTTCAAGATCAAATCCTACCCGATAAACCCCATCAACATAAATTAAAGGACGACGAATTAACAAAGGATCAGCTATCATTAATTCTAATGCTTTTTCCTCAGTTAAATTATCAGGAATAACCTCACCTGATTTGATTTTAGGTGCGCTTTTATTGAACCATAACTTAACAGGTAAATTTCCAAAAAAGGGTCGTAAAGTTTCAGGTTTCCAAGGTTCCGTCAAGAGACTTTTTGCCTCTAAATCGTGACCGGCTGCTAATAGTAAGTTTTTTTGTTTGGTGTTATTACGACAGCCCGGTTTTTCGTAAAAAGTAACGTTAGCCATTATTTGTTTAAGGAAGTGAAATAGTGTTCTTCAAGTAATTCTGCAATGGTTTTAGGGTTGGGTTTACTGTGTTTAGATTTTCCTGGCATTAAAATCATATTAGGTGCTTTTCCACACCGTTTTTGACAGCTAGTTTTCTCAATAGTTACATGATCTTGAAGCCCTAAATTACAAAGGGTTTGTTCAAGCAGTTGATGTAATTTTCGTCCGCCACGTTTGGCACAATCAGACTTATTACACAGTAAAATTTTACCTTTTTTGGGACAAGTTTTACCTGCTGGGTTTACGTTAGCATCATTTTCTTTTTCTTGATCACATTTAACATTACAACTGAGGCGAGTAATCTCATAAGCTTTCAATTTTAACTTAGTAAAATTTCCCTTAAATTCTTGTTCTCCTGTAATTGAAATCCAGTCCCCAGGAACTATATTTAAAGCTTGAGTATCTCGCAAACTTTTATCAATTTTAACCCTTAGTTGTCGTTCTCCAACTGCCAAAATTAAGGATTTTGATTGACCATTAGACTTATAAATAAAGCCTACAAACTGGCCTTGTAATTGAAAAGGAATGGTTTGATTAGAATGAATTGAACTCATGACAACTTTTCCTGAAATAATAGGGGAATTATCAGTTATCAGTTACCAGTTATCAGTTATCAGTTACCCGTTTAATTTCTTAATTTATTGGTCACTGTTCACCGTTCACTGTTCACTGAAGAAATTACCATTTTTTGTTGAAGTGATGAGATATTTTGTCAACTAAAATGAAAATAAGGTCCTTGTCAGGTTTAGCTAAATTACTGAACCTGTACTCAAACTATAAATTCTCTCAATAAGTAAGAAAAATGGCAGGAAAAAACTTGAAGAAAGGGGCTTAAAAATTTAGAATTTAGAATTTAGAATTAATTAAACATTCTTAATTCTGTTTACGATTTAATTAAGCCCGACTAAAAACTGGAGGAAGATTAGAGACGTTTTGCGTCGAAGGTTTGGGGTAAATTCGTATCATCATTGAGGTTAGAAAATTGTAATTCCCAACCATTGGCTAAGGTTAAAATTTTGCCGTCTCCTTCAATAGTTTCATTAACCACTAACTCTTCCAAATCCTTTTTAGGCACATAAACAGATAAATTGCCTTCATCTTCTCTACGTAAGATTACTTTCATTGCATAACTCCTAAAATAGTTGATAGTTGAATGAGCAGGGTAAATGTAGAATGTAGAATTTAAAATTTAGAATTTAAAATTTAGAATTTAAAATTAATTTTACCTTCTTAATTCTGCATTCTTAATTCTTAATTCTTAATTCTTAATTTCTCCTGACTCCTAACATTAAACCTGAGACTCTTGTAGAGAAGGTTCAACAATTTCGACAATTTCCTCATCATCGGTATCATCAATAAAAGGTTCATCCACAGGAACTAATTCCTTACGACGACATCCCACAACATAACCCCTTTCAAGGAAATGAACCGCATAAATGTAATAACTTTGGAGGTAAGTGCCAATACCGACAACGTAGCCGATATCTCCCTTTTTCGCTAAGGTTTCTCCCACTTCTTTGCCAGGAAACGTCCCATCATTGCGAATCATTTTCCGAAGCCGAACTTTCTGTTCCATTTCAAACGCGGGCGGATCATTGAGTTCAATTTCACCTGGATTATACAATCCCATGAGACATTCTCCTATTGTGTGCTAAATCAATCAACTCCTCAACCGTCAGACTGCGTTTCATTTGTACCGACAAATGACGGACTGAGTCTAAGACCACTTGGGACTCTTCATGGTTTAAACTAATGCCATGTTGACTCAATAAATTGGTCAATAAGTGTCGTCCCGAATGTTTTCCCACCACTAAACGGCGTTTCCAACCTACTTCATCGGGGGAAAAAGGTTCGTAGGTTTGGGGGTTTTCTAAGACACCATGAGCATGAATACCCGACTCATGGGCAAACACATTATCCCCGACGATTGCTTTCCAAGGGGGAAGGGCAATACCAGACGCTTCGATCACCAGTTGGGATAATTCCCGTAAGCGAGAGGTTTCTAACCCTAAATCAACCTGATAGAGCCGTTTTAGAGCCATGATCATCTCTTCTAAGGCTGCATTACCCGCCCTTTCCCCTAACCCGTTAACGGTGGTATTCACCGAAGTTGCCCCTGCTTGCAACCCCGCTAAGGCGTTAGCTGTGGCTAGGCCAAAATCATTATGGGTGTGCATTTCAATGGGAATTTTCAGGGACTTCACCAATTTTCCCACCTTTTGGGCCGTGGTTAAAGGGTCAAGAATGCCTACGGTATCGCAGAAGCGGAAACGGGAAGCCCCTAAAGACTCAGCAAACTGGGCGACTTCCAGTAAAAATGACTCATCAGCCCGAGAAGCGTCTTCAGCCCCCACAGAGACGAATAAACCGTGATCTAAAGCGAAATTGAGACTATCCCGTAACCGTTCCCAAACACGAATCGTTTTTCCTTGAAATTTTGCCTTAATTTGAATCTCAGACACAGGAACCGATATATGAACCCTTGTTAAACCACAGGCAATCGAGGCTTCAATATCGGAACGGACTGCGCGGTTCCAGCCTAATAGGGCTGTTTTTAACCCTTTACGGACAATGGTGGTGATGGCTTGAGCTTCGCTACCCCCCATCGCTGGAATACCCACTTCTAACTCAGGAATACCAATGGCATCCATTAAAGAAGCGATCGCTATTTTTTCAGCGGCACTAAAAACAATGCCGGCAGCTTGCTCTCCGTCCCGTAGGGTTGTATCATTAATATGAACAGACTTCATAGCTAAAACTCCTCAGATGCAAAATGAATTAGGGTAATTGGAAGTGAATTTGAGCATCTAGCCAATCCCAAATGATTTGCAGTTGATTGAGGGAGATTAAGCCGTATTGCCAGAGAAGCATGGGAATAGGATCGCCAGGTTGTCTCTGGTTATTGATGACAACTGCGAGATCGTCCCCTGAGAGGGCTATCTCTTGTTGCAAAAATTGACTAAATTCCGTAGAAATTAAATTGTTTTCCATGACAGCACTGAGAGGTTCAGTTATCAACATTATTAGGAGGCAGGAGGCAGAAGGTAGGAGGCAGAAGGGAAGATTGCTCTTTCACCCTTATTTCAAGGCTCTCGACTGTCCTAACCCACACCTCAACTGCTGCAACTGAGAAAATCGGCAAGCGGCTTAATGAGGAAGAGAAAACCTGACTTTATCAATAATAATTAGCCTTAATCGGCACAAACACCAAGGTTAAGGCAATTGATGACTCAATTTTCTCAGTATCGTACAAGTAGTCTAGGCGAAGAGACAAGGCAAAGAAAGACAGTCTAACTGTTGCCTATTGATTCTTTTGATAAGACTTAAAGGACTCACAATCAACAGTTTTCCAACAACGCTCCAGCCAAGTGACTAACTCTTGACGAGAGGCGATCGACCCGTAGATCACACTCCGTAGTAAAATAGCATGGTTGCCATGTTCTATTTCTACCCACAACGAGCCATCTTCAGGACACCAACAGGGAATCATTAATTCTTGAAGACGTTGACAAACAGTCCAGCGATCGCAACGAGAAACTTTCTCAACTTGACTGATTAGAGCATCAGAATGGTAAGGTTGCATCATGATTATAAGGTAAAGGTCAGGGTAGTTTTTGTATCTTTTGTTCCAATTCTTCAATTCGGTCTAATAACGTCCGAATAACTTGGCCCTCAACATCGGGTAATTTGCCATGTTCTAACGGGCAACCCCGACCACTACGGGAGATAATACGACCAGGAATGCCTACCACGGTGCAATCATGGGGAACATCTCGTAAAACGATCGATCCTGCACCAATACGGACATGATTGCCAATTTCGATGTTGCCTAAGACTTTGGCCCCGGCCCCCACAATGACCGAATTTCCCAAGGTGGGATGGCGTTTACCACTTTCTTTCCCCGTCCCTCCTAGAGTGACATTTTGATAAATGAGGCAATAATCACCAATAATCGCCGTTTCCCCGATCACCACCCCCATACCATGATCGATAAACACCCCTTGACCAATAGTAGCCCCTGGATGAATTTCGATTCCCGTGAGAAAACGGGCAATATGGGAGAGAAAACGGGGTAAAAAAGGCATATTGCGATGCCATAATTCATGAGATAGACGATGGATCGCCAAAGCGTGTAAACCTGGATAGCAACACACCACTTCTAACCAATTACGGGCTGCGGGATCTCTTTCAAAAATGATTTGAAAATCTTGCCGCAAGAAGCTTAATAGGTTAGGCCCAGAAGTGCGCGGTTCAGAAAGTGAGCTTTCTGACGGACTTCCACGACGCTCTCTGACAGGGAGTGATCCAAACATTAAATTCCGTGCTTGCGCATAGACTTAGTTGTTATGCTTATACCAAGTCCCTTCTTTTCCCCCTGGCTTGAGACGGTGAGTCAAATTGATCAAGTTTATTAATGGTTTAATCCTCTTGACGAAATCTAGATATAGTCAAGCTTTCACTGTGTTTAAAAAAATTTTTGGGGTCGGGGGACAGGTATTTTTCTATGGGGGATAGGGTATTTTTTGGGTGAGGGGTTTGTATTTATGTACTCAGCCAGAATCAGCATTCTACAAGGGTTTAAACCTTTTTTTTGCTTTATGATAGCGCAGACGATTGGCCACTCAAAATTAAAAAACCATAAAAGGGCTACAAATCCCATGAATTAAGAACTTGAGCTATTTTATCGCCGAAAAAACTCGGACACACCAGTTTCATAGCAAATCTACCAACGAGAAAATGTTACATTGGATACAGAATTGAATTCCGTGACAGCACTGGGGAGGCAAGAGGAAGCTAACTCGGTGTTTCTTTTGAAGGCAGGAGGCTCCGAGGCAGGGGGCAGGAGGTAGAATTCAATATATCTTCCCCACTTTCTCCGCCTTCCCTACGCCTATCCTGAGTGTAAAACCAACAGGAGCGAAAACAAGAGAATAATAGAGTCAAAGCCTTACGTAATAAGACTTAGACCCTGAGTACAGAAATGCTTGAGTCCCTCTGTAAAAATACTGGAACCTCCCCTCATAAATACCTGTCCCCCGTACCCCTAAAAAAAATCAATTCACCTCAAACCCTTGGCAAAAAAGGATTTGAGGATATGAGTACAGATTAAGTAATCCAATGAATCCCAACCCACTCAAAAACAGCCAACCCCCAATGAGGGGGATGGTATAAATGACATAACGCCGAAGACATACAGTTCATTGTTTTACCCCTTTGCTCGTTATAAAGCCTTTGACAATTCCTCTTACAGTCAAGCTTTAGCTCACCCTCTAACTCACGGAATTCAATGTTACAATCTACTGGTCTCATTAACGCTGACGCATCTACGGCTAATAAAGCGACTCCTGTGGGAACATCATTTACTCCCAAAGCAAAAGGAGATTGTGCTTGTCCTTCAAGTGGGGATAGTACACAAACCATAGATGCAAAAATTCAAGAAAGAATAGCCAAACACCCTTGTTACAGTGAAGATGCCCATCACCACTATGCACGGATGCACGTCGCCGTTGCCCCTGCTTGTAACATTCAATGCAACTATTGTAACCGCAAATATGACTGTGCCAATGAAAGTCGGCCAGGAGTGGTTAGTGAAGTTTTAACCCCCGAAGAAGCAGCCCATAAAGCCTTGGTCATTGGTGGAAAAATTCCCCAAATGACCGTATTAGGGATTGCCGGACCTGGAGATCCCTTAGCTAACCCCAAGCAAACCTTTCGCACCTTTGAATTAGTCGCAGAAAAAGCCCCTGATATTAAACTGTGCTTATCCAGTAACGGGTTGATGTTACCCGAATATGTTGACCGCATCAAAGAACTCAACATCGATCACGTTACCTTAACCATTAATATGATCGACCCCGAAATAGGAGCAAAAATCTATCCTTGGGTTCGGTATAATCGGAAACGTTATAAAGGCATAGAAGGGGTTAAAATACTTCATGAGAAGCAAATG
>JASJDD010000260.1 GCA_030065735.1 Crocosphaera sp. | reverse complement strand
CTTAGAAACATAGTAACATAATCAAGAACCACCAGAATAACGATGCTTCGCCTTTATTTATTGGTTTCGCTAACCCCATCTAAATCACAGATTTTAGATGGGGACTGCGCGAAACGATTTTGTTCAATTGGGTATATCAATATTTCGGTTGAGTGAGTGTGGGAAGTCTGGGAAGTCTGGGAAGTGTGGGGAGTGTACTTCAACAAGCTCAGCAACAGGGGGGAATTTTTATTGAGATCGTTAGTCTATTAATATGAAAACTGCTATATTTTAAATAGTGAGTCAATTGTTTCATCAATTAAAGCAATGGAACCAATTACAACCACTGTAATTGTAACTTTGGCGTTTACAAAATTTCTCGAAACCAGCGTCGAGAAGTTTACTGAAGCAGGTTTACAAAAGATGGACGAACTGCGTCAAAAAATTTGGGCTAAACTAGGAAGTAATGCTAAGGCCGAAACCCTTTGTTAAAAAGGACGGAACGATCTGATATCGACTTCTTTGTGAGTAACTTGGTTGGGAAGAAAAACCTGCGGAATCACCGATTGAAGCTTTAGCCTTCACAAAAGAATTATTAGGCGAGCCGTACTCTACAAAAACCAAGGAAGATACCCAGAAGCCGAACCCTTGTACATTGAGGCGGTAGCTATTGCAGAAGAGACATTAGGGGTGGATCATCGTAATCTTTTTGCCACTCGCAAAATTTGATCAATTAATTCTTGAGAGATAATTACTTGTATTGTTGATGAATAGTTTTGATTATAAAATCCTAAAACTTTAAGTAACTTTTCTTCAGCAGATCCAGGAAAAAGTTGCCCAATAATGTAGATGTTTGTATCGAAAAATATCCTCATTGTTCAATAATATTACGTTCTTTAAAAAGCTCTTGTTTAACCTCTTTAATTAAGTTTAAAATCTCTTCACGATTTGTAATACCTGCATTTTTAAAAGCAAGCTGCATTTCTTGTCTAGCATTATCAAAATCATCTTGCTTCCCTTCTTTTTTTACAATAATAATCACTTCAACCTCTGTATCAGTTGGTAAATTATATTGAGAATTCTCTAAAATTAACTGTCCTTTTTTCATTCTTCCTTTAGTATGCAAAATTTCCATATTTTAAGTCTCCTAACATTGATATGAATCTTACTTTATTATAAATTAGTTTTAAGTCATTTGCGATCGCCTTATTGGCATTTTCGTCCAGGTGAAATTTAATCTTGTCTATCATGTTGCTGACTCAGTTTTTCTTTAACTAAAGAAGGAGTTTGTTCTTGCATTTCTTGAGCAAATGCTGCATCGTCTTGCATTTGTTTTCTAATCTCCTCAAAATGATCATGATAATAAGATAAAGCTGCATAAACATCCGCTAAACATACCATCTTCATCTTGTTCTACAATCATGTAAAATTCACGTTTAGTTGTCATATTCGTCATTAGACTTATTTGTGTATCTTGCTTTTATATTATACAGTACAATATTGATCACAGTTAAAGAGTTTATCTTATGTTTTTTAAAGGAATTAAAAAGGGTAAAAATATAGAGTTATTAGAGGAAGTTGATCTACTTAATGATTAATAATTGGTTTGATTAATTAAAGGTTGTGTTAGGTTTCACTCTTGTTCAACCCAACCTACACAATAAAATAAGATTCTTTAGATCCCGTGAAAACAAAGGGAACAAACAACTGTTTTTGAGCGCACCGAACCAATTTCGGTTTAAGATAGAGGATAATACCCTACCTCCTAAATAAAATGGAGAGAATAACTAATGATTAACACTAGGAATGGTATCATCAGCCCCCGTCAACTGCGTCGAATGTTAGTTGATCCTAGAGTAAATGATTCTGAACTGATAGAGTTGCTTCAATGGGATGAAGGATCTTTCAACTGCTTTGAGCCAATCATTCGTGCTAACCCAGAAACCGTTGACACGACGACGATGGACAACAATGGAATACTGGGTCTTGTTAATCGTCTAGCCAAGGAACGGCGACATCTTCAATATAAACTCAAAGTAAATAATCCTTTTTTCACTGGTCAGAAGATTGTTTCTGAAGGAGACTCCTGGTTTCAGTTCCCTTTTTTGTTAAAAGATGTCATAGATCAGTTATTTAAGCCATTTGATGGGTGGGATAGCTACGCAGTTTACAGTTTAGGTGCAGCAGGGGATTTACTGGAAAATATAATCAATACAGATGAGATAACCGAGGCCATTGAAACTGAGAATCCTGAAGTATTTCTCATCAGTGGTGGTGGCAATGATCTGGTGGCTGATGGTAATATTGCCACTTTACTCCATCCATTTGAGAAGGGTCGACAGGCTACAGATTATCCTAATGAAGCGTTTGATCAATTCTTGCAAGATATAATTCAACTTTACCGTGGTTTATTTTTACGCCTCTTATCCCGCTTTCCCCAGTTGAAAATAATTTGTCACGGATATGATTATGTAATTCCTAATAATGGCGTTTCTCTTGGTATCCCGATGGCCAACATAAATATCACAAACACAGAACTGCAAAAGGATATTTTAAAAGTAATTATTGATCGCGTCAATGATGCACAAATAAATTTGATTCAAAACATAGAATTCGGTGGACGAGTGTTCCATGTTGATTGTCGAGGGGTTGTAGGAGACAACAATTGGATTGATGAACTTCATCCCAATAATACAGGATTTGAAGCTGTTGGGAAACTGTTTGATCGGAAAATTCAAGAGATTACCAACCATACCCGATGAATAAAAATATCTCGCTACATGACTCAAGCAATGTAGCGAGATATGTTAATACAAAATAATTTGGTGATCGCCGTCTCCGAAAGTCACAGAAGAGAGTTATAAGGTTTTCAGAAACTCGATTAAAGCTCGTTTGTCTTCATCGGGTAAATCTGTCCCAAATGGATGTCCATGATCTTCGATAAAATCAGGAGCTTGATTGTATTTCAGAAGTAAGGGAGTCAGAATATCATCAGGAATAAATCGAACTAAAGAGCTTAAAATTTTACCTCCTATGTCTGAATTTAATTTCCTTTGAAGAATCTCTGGTGTTTCACGGGGGTCTAAATTCGCCAGTAGTTTGATCGGTGTCTGTTTAGGGACATCAGCGGTTAAAGTTCCTAATTCTAAATGGGTATCTCGATCAGTTCGCTTGATAATGTGATCGCGTTTTTCAGGCCATAAGTGTTTTTCGATCGCATCATTAAAGGCTTCCATACGCCCAGCCACAGAGGGATCACCCGTATATTTACCCAAAGAATTATTATGGAGAAATGGCGCACTCGACCAAATACTAATCAAAGAAGGGGTGCGATAGTAACCAGTTCCTCCTGCTGGAATCTCAAATTCGATGGGTTTATCTTCATCGAAAGGATTTTCTAGGGTTAGCATTCCAGGGGAGGGCAATTCTTTATAGGTTTTTGACGAGAATTGTTCCCAAATATGACCTTGTTTGGCATTGGTTGCTAAAGCACGAGCCGCATTAGTTTTAATTTCAGTTATTGGTTTACGCTTGTCATCGGACAAGAAATTATGATCACGAAAATCAGGACTAAGAACCGATTCTCGATACCATTGTTTAGCTTGTTCAGGATCAAACCCTATCTCAGCCAGTGGCTGTTTGCTGGAGTGACACTTAGCACAATTTTCAGCAAAGATGACTTTGCCTCGAGTTAAGACTGATTCGTCTTTAGTCAGATAAGCTTCGCCTCCTGGTGCATCTTCAAGGTACATCGGTTTAAGAGTAGACAAAAATGCTTCTGCATCTGCCATACGAGCTTCTGTTTGCGACCAGAATTCGCATTCATCCCTTGCTGTTTCAATATCAAAGGGCTTTTGATCTATTGTTCCCAATAAGGGTTCGTGAAGCGTTAGCCAGTAATCCGAACAAGAGCCAATATTAATGTAAACGCGCTCAGAAGCTCCTGCTACCCCAATTGAATCCGCACCATCTTTGAGAATATGAGGAACTTTTTTTGTCGTCCCATCATTCATCACTTCTTCATATCTAGGTCGATCGGCCAGATTAAAGATAGCGTTAATGGCGTTGGGATTATCAATGTGATCTGTTGCGATGCGGGAAGTATCAGAAGTGCCTGGAGGTTGACTATTGAGGAGTTGTTTGCGAAAGTCTTCATCAGGTAGATTTCCGCCAAACAGTAGTCCTTCCTTCAAATATTGATTACCAATAGCTGGAGACAGGTTGGCCCATTGTGGATAGGTAGGATCGTCAGGAGGATTTAGGGGATTAAAGGCGATATGGCAGACACCACAGGAAATCCCCATGCGATAAGGTGGTTCAATTTGGGCTCTAGCATCTCCTGGGGCATAATATTGCGCGATATCCCATTTAGCGGGGTCGAAATCAGGATTAGGAAACTTGCGTACTCCCATAACCCCTGCTGCATAGGGGTCTTGATCGCATTGATCGAGCCACAAACCATATTCGTCAGGTTCTTTTGCAGCAGTACAACTAGGATCGTTAATGACACCGATTTCTTGGAAACGTTCGTCACGTTGATAGTGATCGGTTTGATCAGCTGTGTCCCCATCGGGACGAGCATCCAATAAGCTTAAAAAGTCCGCTTCTCCATGGGTGAATTGAGCTAAGTTACGAAAAAATTGCTCATTGCCACCCGTCCAAAAATACCAAGTTTGCAGACCCCTTTTCTCAGCCTCGGTCAGATTCCCATAGGTTTCTTCAGGGACATAGCCAAGATAGTCACGATTATATTCAGAAGTTGTTTCCTCATTACCATAGGAGTAATTAGAGGGTTTAGAGACGACTTCTTGATTGGGGATCGATGGTGAAACTTCTGCTGCGTTGACCCGAACTTCTGCTTCAGCAATTAATTCTCTCAGACGTTCAACAGATGTGGATTGATATTCGTTGGGAGAACAACTCAGAAGCGTTAAGGCGAGTCCCAGCACGCAGGCAATTATACCTATTTTGAGCTTGATCATAGACTTCTCCTTAAAACCGTATTAAGGTTTTTGTGTTCTAAAACACTTCATAGATATCGATTACTTTCTCATTATGATTGAAGAAGTTCTCCCCAAAAAATCCTGTAAAATAATGTAACAAAAATCGGAATGAGCATTGAATAGATTGAATCTTTAGTAGTAGTATTAGGATGAGCAGAAGAACTGATAAAAAAGGAAAATTACTCTTAATTGACTCGTGATTTCTCATAAATAGTCATGATTTTTCTAGTGGGTATCATGATTGAACAAAATCGTTTCGCGCAGTCCCCATCTAAAATTTTTAATTTAGATGGGGTTAGCGAAACCAATAAATAAACGCGAAGCATCGTTATTATTCTGGCTTCTCTTGATTCTGCACATATTCTATAATATGTTACTATATTTCCAAGTCAACAAGATTTTTAGTCGTTATGGGTAAGTCTAAAACCAAACGTAAAACTAAAAAGAAAAACTCCGACTCTATGCTCCGTACAGATGTCTGGGAACTCAAGGTAACATCTGTAGAGAAAAAGTTATTATTGTTGACAGTTGCTGAATATAGAAGATTTATTAAGCCTTTAGTTTTTATTGTCAATGCTGAATGGAAATTAATTGGTGATTTAACAGATAAAGAAAAAGTTAATTATCTAGAGAAATCTATTCATGTAACTAGCCAAAACCCCCAGATTAAATATTCGTATTATCAAAAAGTTATCAATAAATATCCATCGTTTCGGAAGTTTCCTAGTTATTTAAGAAGGGCAGCAATAGCGGATGCTATTGGCATTGTTTCCAGTTTTCAGACTCGTTATCGAGAATGGCAATCAGGGACGAGAAAACATAAGTTTGTTAGACCGCCTCGCTTAACAGCTATGTGTCAATCTTATCCAGCATTATATAAAGGTCAACAAGTCAAATATAATGATGATTATCAAAATATTGACCTCAAAGTTGGGAATGGTTCAGATTGGATTTGGTTAGAAGAAATACCAGTAAAAAGTCATGGACTTAACCGACATAAGGTGATAGGGAATCAAATGAAGTCACCAGCTTTAGTCGTTAATGATAAGACTTGTCAGCTTTCAATGCCAGTTAAAGTTAAACCGATAAAAAAGGAGGGTTCAGACTATGTTTGTTCCGTAGATTTAGGCATTAATAATGCTGCTACCTGTTCAATTGTCGGACGGGACGGTACTGTAAAGGCTCGGAAATTTATCAATCCGGCTAGAGACATAGACCGTCGAAATCAACGCAAAATGATGATTACTAAAAAGTCAAAACAGACTCATCAAAAGACAGGAGAAAAGTTAGTCAAAGGCTTTTGTCGAGGACTTTATCGGAAGTCGAGTAATATTAATTTAGAAATTTCCCGTAAAGTTTCTAGAGAAATAATTGACTTTGCTAAACTTCATAATGTCAAAGTAATCGTCATCGAAAACTTAGCAGGATGGAAAGCTAAGGCAGGAAAGAAAGGCACTTTAATGAGACAGAAGTTTCATTTATGGTGTCATCAAAAAATTGTAGAGATTTTAAATAACCGATGGGCAGAATTAGGGGGAGATGTGCAAACAGTTAACCCTAAATATACCAGTGCTTATGCTTTTGATGGTAGTGGGAAAGTTAAACGGAATAAAAAGAATTATTCTTTGTGTACTTTTCCGTCTGGTAAACAATATAATGCCGATCTTTGCGCTTCATATAATATCGGGGCAAGGTATTGGTATTCTGTCTTAATTGGTGAT
>JASJDD010000259.1 GCA_030065735.1 Crocosphaera sp. | reverse complement strand
AGTTTTACGTTTGGTTTGAGACTTACCCATAATGACTAAAAAGTTTGTTGACTTAGAAACATAGTAACATAATCAAGAACCACCAGAATAACGATGCTTCGCCTTTATTTATTGGTTTCGCTAACCCCATCTAAAATCTGTGATTTAGATGGGGACTGCGCGAAACGATTTTGTTCAAAAGTTAAACGTGGTAATTTGTTCTAGGAGACAAATTCACTATCTAAGCATCGGAGACTTAAATCTTGGGCGTTGAATTAAGAAGTTACGTTTATTTAGACCGTTTACAATCTCAACACGCGGCCTATATTGGAACCGTTGCATTAGGTTTTTTACCGTTACCAGGGGATGCTTCTTTGTGGATTGAAATTTCTCCAGGGATAGAAATTAATCGTATTACGGATGTTGCGTTAAAATCGGCGGTGGTTCGTCCTGGGGTGCAATTTGTAGAACGATTGTACGGCTTGCTGGAAATCCATTCAACTAACCAAGGGGAAACCAAAGCAGCCGGACAAGCTATTTTAGCTGCGTTAGGAGTAAAACGGCAAGACTGTCTTAAACCCAGGGTAGTTTCTAGTCAAATTATTCGTAATATTGATGCTTATCAAGCACAACTGATTAATCGTAACCGACGGGGACAAATGTTACTCGCAGGACAAACCTTATATGTCCTTGAAGTTCAACCGGCAGCTTATGCAGCGTTAGCAGCGAATGAAGCGGAAAAAGCAGCGTTAATCAATATTTTGCAAGTTTCGGCTATTGGAAGTTTTGGAAGATTATACTTAGGAGGAGAAGAACGAGATATTATTGCCGGTTCTCAAGCCATTTTAGCTTCTTTAGAAAGTGTCCCAGGGCGAGAACATGGTCAAGGGGTTAATGAATAAGTAGCTTGAAATGGAGGGTGATAGCACCTACTTTTTTCCTGATAACCTGTAACAAAATCTACTAACAATTAGTAGGTTTCGAGAGCGGAAATGGCTCGGTGATTCCGCAGGTTTTTCTTCCCAACCAAGTTACTCACAAAGAAGTCGATATAAGATCGTTCCGTCCTTTTTAACAAAGGGTGAGAAAAATTACCTCTGGGGCTTTCACGGGGATTGAGGGTGAGGTCTTACCTCGCCGAATAATTAATCCTCTGGTTAATTATCCATCTATCATTATATCATGGCAATTTTTATCGGTCTAGAAAGATATTGAAAGATTTTAGAAGATATTGGCAGATATTGATAGATTATTGGCTCCTAGAAAAAGCAGTAATCAATCCGTTGACCTAAAACTCCATCTGTGGCTTAGTTATCTCAAATGAGGGCAAAGTATCCCTGTCTGTGCTGTGTGGTATTTGTTTGGCCGGCAAACCCTGCATCCACAAAGCCATAATTAATAAAGCGACTGTCATCAAGACTTCCCAAAAGAAAACGGGACAAGATGAAGTCGATACTTTCTTCGGAGAAGATGAATTAACAATTTTCCAGGAATTGTCTTGAAGACTCATTTTGTGAGGAGTCCATGAAGAAATATCCCCTTGAGTTAGGGAAGTGGTATTTACAGTAATAATTCTCGTTTTTTCGTCTGTTCTTGACCCATTAGGATAATCAGAATGCTTTTCCTTTTGTTGAGATTGAGAAACAGACGAGTTCTCTACATTGGGTTTATGTTGTCCGTGATTCATCGGTTCTATTCCTCGTCAATGGCAAGTTGAGACAGCACTGACCATGCGTTCACGGCTTACGATGGCAATCGATGCTATCTCCCAGAGACATCAGTAATTATTTTGAATTTCTCACACCCACTAAAAGATAACTTCTAATGTCCGTAATGTTTATTAACTAAGAGATGTCATATCCACTATACCTAGTATGCCCCATATTTCCAAATAGACAACCTAAGTTTAGGATCTTAAGCAAAATTATGGAAAAGATTTGGGGCTTGATTCTGTTTCTAGCCAATGATACCAGGAGGATAACCCTTCTCCTGTCACCGAAGACACTTGAAATATGGCGAGGGATCGGTTAACTCGGTGGGCATATTCAAGACATTTTTCTACATTAAAGGGAACATAGGGAAGTAGGTCAATTTTAGTCAAAATCATTACCTTACTTTCCCGAAACATATGGGGATATTTGAGCGGTTTATCTTCTCCTTCTGTGACAGAAAGAATAGCGACTTTAGCTGCTTCTCCGAGATCAAATAAAGCAGGACAAACTAAATTACCGACATTTTCAATCATCAAAATTGAGTTAGGTTCAGGATTTAATTCTGTATAGCCTTTTTCTACCATCGCTGCTTCTAGATGACATCCTGTTCCTGTATTAATTTGGACTACTTTGCAACCTGTTTCTTTAATTTTCTTGGCATCATTGGCTGTTTCTTGATCTCCTTCAATGACATTAATTTTAAGTTTACCTTTGAGATCATTAATGGTCCGTGTTAATAGGGTTGTTTTTCCTGACCCCGGGGAACTGACTAAGTTTAGGGCCAAAATATTACGACCTTTAAAATACCCTCTATTTTCAGCAGCGATTAAATCATTTTTTTGCAGAATTTTCTCTTCTAAAGTTATTGTGGTAGCGTGCATTTTAGCATGAATTTCTGAAGCATGATTATGATCATTATTATGGTGTTCATGATCATGATCATGGGAATGACTAATCACGGTTCCATCCTCTAAAGTGTGGGTATGATGACCATTAATCTCAGTGGTTTTTCCTGTTGTAACATTGGTTAAAGTAACATCATTCCCCTCAGAACAACCGCAAGTTACGCACATAATTCTTCTACCTCCATTTCTTTAATTTGCAATTCTTGTCCTTGAATAATATCTAGTTCAAAACTATCGCAGCGATCGCATTTTCCAAAGGGTTGAGATAAGTTTATTTCTTGTCCACAATGACGACATTTTCCTCTCCCTTCTGTTTCAATAATCTCTAAGGTTGCTCCTGCTAAAATCGTATCCTGACAGCAAATCTCAAAACAAAAACGAATAGCATCCGGCATAATAGCTGATAGTTTGCCTATTTCTAAGGTAACACGCTTAACCGATGCGCCTTTAGCTTGTTCACAGACAATAGCAACAATATTTTGAGTAATCCCCAGTTCGTGCATAAAATACATTAATTAAATCTGCTTCTATTGAATCGGTATTTTTTTCATTGGGATAACTTTTTTTAGGAAATTTTAATCAATAATCTCTCTTACTACTTATTCTGATATAAGTCAATAATAATTTACAAATGTTTATTATAGTTTTTATGTATTAATCATTGTTTTGCTTGTGTTTTTTAGTTTTTTTAGGGTTAAAAGCACGGAAAAGATAGGGTTTCAACGAATATAAAAGTATTTTTGCACATAAAGAACCTAGTATATTTTAAAATAGCACATTTTGAAAATTTACATAACTTAAGAAACTGATTTTCAGGCAAACTTTAGGAAAATCAACCAAAAGTTATTTTTGGTGAAGTTATATGAAGGCATTTGAATGATCAAAAGAAATCATAGTTTATATAAACAAACATAAGTAATATTAATTAATATCGTCTCAGAAGCTTAATTATTCCTGGTGTTTTCATCTTTTTGAGTAAAATGGGGATTAGGATAAGCAAATCAGACAATTATCCATGAATGCGTCGTTTTAGGTATGAAGATTAGAGAAAAATTTAAGCAATATCCGGCTGATATGCAGCAATGGATGATTGAACAGGAAAAAACAAAGTTAACCCGTATTGAAACTGCTTTAAAGAATGGCAAAAAGTTGTATGAAAAAATAGAAGATGAAGAAAAAGGACAATGGTTATTAGGAACGACTCTTGTATTAGAAAAATATTTATCTTTGCTACCGAAGCGAAACTGTCAACTAGATGAAGTATCCGATGATTATATTTTCCAAGTATGGGAAAGATTAGAAAATGATCCCAGTTTACGGGAGTTAATTTCTCAAGTAGAAACAAGATACGAACAACTACTAAAAATCTAATCTTCCTGACATTTATTGAGACGCAACTGTTTCATCAAACTATAAATTAAAGGAGATAAAACTACCCCCATAGCTAACACAAAAACTAGACCACTAAATAGGGCATAAAGAGAAGCAAATAATTTAGCACTATTGGTCAGTAAAGGATTAACCGGGCCCATCCCACTGAGAATCATAGAAGCTTCAACTGTCGCATCCAACCAAGTCAGGTTGGCCGTCCAATGATAACCCAAAACCCCAATAAAAAGCCCCAAAACGATACAAAGTGCAGACAAGCCCAGATAACTCAAAAAGTCACGCACAAACGTCGTTTCTTGATGAGGCTTTTCATCCAACAACCTATCAACGTCTTCTCTGTGTTTCATTGCCTTAAGGGAAGGACATTGTTTAGCATAAAGACAAACAGGTTGCATCTGATGATTTGGCGATCGCCTGATTGCTGTTGGACTCTTCAAGTTGTATCCTTTTTAGTTCTAGCAACTTACCTCATTATTGAAGGATAATCTGTGATTAAAATCCTCCCCCAAAAGAATGATCTCATGGGGTGAATTGCAAAGCAGGTGTGAAATTTTAGATTGTAAAATAACCAGAATAAGGAGAAACAAAGGAAGAGGATGGTCAAAAAAATACTCTCATCTGAAAAAATACGACGAGTGATAACTCGTTTAGCCTCTCAAGTCATTGAAAAATCTGGAGATTTATCGGATATTATCTTATTAGGAATTCATACGAGAGGGGTTCCCTTAGCCTATATGTTAGCCCAACAAATTGAACTGTTAGAAAGCGTAAAAGTTCCTGTTGGGGCCATTGATGTTACCTTTTATCGAGATGATTTAGATCGGATCAAAACCCGCACCCCTGCCAAAACCAAAGTCCCCTTTGATCTGACTGGGAGAACGGTTATTTTAGTGGACGATGTCATCTATAAAGGACGGACCATTCGTGCTGCCTTAAATGCAGTAAGTGAGTATGGAAGGCCAAAAATGATCCGTTTATTGGTATTAGTCGATAGAGGTCATCGTGAGTTACCCATTCACCCTGATTTTACCGGAAAAAAATTGCCCACCTCTTCCGACGAACAAGTCAAGGTTTACTTACAAGAAACCGATGGCCGTGATGCTGTAGAATTGTTAAATAGTTCTACTCCTAAATAAAGAATGAGTGCAGAAATTATTTGCGTTGGTACAGAACTTTTATTAGGAGACATTGTTAACACCAATGTTCAATTTTTAGCCAAAGAATTAGCTAATTTAGGGATTCCCCATTATTATCAAACTGTGGTTGGGGATAACCCCACTCGTCTCAAGGAAGTGATTAATATTGCTAGTCAACGGGCCTCCATTCTGCTGTTTACGGGGGGTTTGGGACCGACTCCTGATGATTTAACCACCGAAACCATTGCCCAATATTTTGACAGTCCCCTAGTGGAAAAACCAGAGATTATTGAGGATATTCAACGCAAGTTCCAAGCTAGGGGACGGCAGATGAACGATAATAACCGTAAACAAGCTTTAATCCCTAAAGGTGCGACTATTTTACCTAACCCCACGGGAACGGCCCCCGGTATGATCTGGGAACCTCAAGCCAATTTAACCCTTATGACCTTCCCTGGAGTCCCTTCTGAAATGAAGCGGATGTGGGCAGAAACGGCAGTTCCACACCTGAAAAGCCAAGGTTACGGCAAAGAAATCATTTTTAGCAGAATGCTACGTTTTAGGGGCATTGGTGAGTCAGCTTTGGCCACTAAGGTGAACCGCTTTTTTGACTTGACTAACCCAACGGTAGCCCCCTATGCTTCTTTAGGGGAAGTTCGCTTACGCATTTCCACCAAAACCACCTCAGAAACCGAGGCTAATGCTATTATTCAACCCGTAGCCCAAGAGATTATCAAGATTGCGGGAGGGGACTATTTTGGCAAGGATGATGACACCTTAGCTGAGGTAGTGGGACAGTTGTTACGAGACAGACAGGAAACCATAGGGGTAGCTGAGTCTTGTACCGGAGGCGGTTTAGGGGCAATGTTAACGGATATAGCCGGAAGTTCCGACTATTTTTGGGGTGGGATTATCGCTTATGATAATCGAGTCAAAATGTCTTTGTTAGGGGTAACCTCTGAGGCCTTAGAGGTTCAGGGAGCAGTTAGTAATATTGTAGCCGAACAAATGGCTTTAGGGGTTAAGCAACGGTTAAATACATCCTGGGGAATTAGTCTGACCGGTATTGCTGGACCGGGAGGGGGAACGGAAATGAAACCGGTGGGCTTAGTTTATATTGGTATTGCTGATCCTGATCATCAAGTTCACAGTATTAAGTGTACCTTCGGCGATCGCAGTCGGGACATTATTCGTTATTTAAGCAGTTGTACCGCGTTGGATCAATTAAGAAGAAAATTAATGTGAACTACCTACGCTCGTCTAAGGACAGAGCGTAGGCTTCTGGTATCCCCTTGAGGACTGCCAGAACTTCCTTCGTGGTACTATTAGTTTGAGATTTAACAATTTTCCCACTACGGCGGTTTATAGTCGGGAACAGTTCCAGCCCGACTCTTTTAAGATTAATAGCAGCAGAAATGTCTCTATTAACCCAAATTTGCTCAGTTTCATCCCAATATTCTCTGATACTGCAATCAGTAAACACAAACTGATCACGATAAGCTAAAAGTTGGGATGTATAGGCAGGATTAACTTTTTTGACTACAGCACCAGCTTTTTCGGCTATGTAACTGAAAATGTCGAAAAACTGCCCAAAAGAAGCATCAG
>JASJDD010000258.1 GCA_030065735.1 Crocosphaera sp. | reverse complement strand
AGGACTCATGACCTAATGCCAGGAGCAATTAACCGTAAAAACTATCGGAGAGTGATCTCATGGCACTTCAAAGCCATCCCCCACTAGAAGAGATGACCTTACGGCAGCTACGAAAGGTAGCCAGCGAATACAACATCTCCCGTTATAGCAGAATGCGAAAAGCGCAACTCTTAATTGCGATTAAGCAAGCGATACAGTCACAAACGCCCCAAATGATTGAAACTGAACCTAAAGCTAAGGTTGAGTCAACCATTCAGGAAGCTCAAAAAATAGAAGCTTCTAAGTTTGAGGTGGGACAAGAAAATAACATCACCAGAAATGGAATCGACATTAATTCTCAACTCGGAGAACTTTTTGAAGATTATCAGAGAAATCGCATCGTTCTTTTGCCCCGTGATCCTCAGTGGGCTTATGCTTATTGGAATGTTTCCCAAAAATCCAAAGACACCTTAAAAGCCCAAGGAGGAGAACAATTAGCCTTACGGATTTATGACGTAAGCGATATTGATCTCAATTATCAAAGTCCCCATAGTGTCCAAGAATATATCTGTGATGATGTCACTCAAGAATGGTACATCCCTATTCCCTTAAGCGATCGCGACTACGTGGTCGATATTGGCTATCGTAGTGTTGATGGGCGTTGGTTAGTCCTAGCCCGTTCTGCTAAGATCCATATTCCCGCCCTTTATCCCTCTGAGTGGATAGAAGACATTTTTGCCACCGTTAACTGGGACGACGACATAGAAGACAATCTAGTTGAACCGTTACTTCCTCCGAACCCCATTCAAAAAAGATTTGCCGTCAGTGAACAAGTGGCACAAGCAGCCCGTGTTGCTAGCTCTGCCTTTGCCTCTTTGCAACATATGGGCGGATCACCGACGGGTTCTGTCGTCTTTGGGTCTGGTGTAGGGATGTGGAGTCTCCCTACAGTATCTGGGTTAACCCTGTCTGGTATCGGCTTGGCTTCTGAACTGTTGCCCCTTTCTCGGAAGTTCTGGTTAGTCGCTGATGCGGAATTGATTATCTATGGTGCTACAGAACCAGATGCAACCGTTCTGGTTAGTGGCCATCCTGTTAAACTGAATCCTGATGGAACATTCCGCTTTCAAATGTCGTTCCAAGATGGCATTATCGATTATCCTATCGTGGCCATCGCGGCGGATGGACAACAAACCCGTTCTCTCCATATGAAGTTTGAACGAAAAACCCCTTCTCGTCATACTAACAGTAAAGAAGAAGCGATGTTAGAAGCGTTGGGTTAAGGTTGAGTTGACCTTAAACCATCTTTTTTAGAGTGATTTGGCCGGCCCAGCTGAGAAAGTCCCCCCTGAGATTCACAGCTAAATCCCTTGTCATACCACTCAGAGAGGTTAACTGCTTGTAGAGGAGTCACCTGGAAACAGGGAGGTTGTATGAGTTGACTAACAACCGCCCACATCAGGCTACGAGTCACATCCAAAAACGTTTTTAAGTCTGATTCATGATTGCCAGGAACACCTCTTTCTTTAGGGGTATCCACTTCAACCGCAATCCCTTTGGCCCCCAGATGAATTTGTGCTAACCATTTAGCCCTGGGGAGGTGGCTTTGTGAAGTGATGACTTTAACTTTATGAACCCTATGCTTTTGGAGAAAGGGAACACAAAAGAAAAAATTATCAAAGGTGGAATGAGCGCATTGTTCAATCCAAACATTGTCCATGTCCGCTTGTTCTCGTTGGAAAATAAGCTTAATACAAGGAGGTTTTGAGCCTTGAGAAACAATAATGGGAACCTCTTGATATTGGGAAGCGATTCGAGCCGCATAGATTTCCCGTCGAATGCTTCCACCCAAAACTAAAATACCATCGACAGTGTGATTGGAGTTAATCGGTAATCTCACAAACACATTAAAGGCTAAGCTGGTTAAAATTAAACCGATTAAGATCCAGAAAATGAACTTAAATCGTTTTTTCCATTTTTTTTTAGTTAAACGGCCTGTTAAATCAAGTTTTGACCTGCTCACAATTCTAGTCTCTATCGGTGACATCTCCCCACCCCAATCACACATGATGGGTGGGGTTTCCTACCTCATGATAGGTTATTTCTGCTGCAATTTTAAAAAAAATAAATAAAATAAAACTGTGCTATCTTTAATAGTAGCCTAAAAATTATCGCCAAAGTAACTTATTAATTATGTTATTTACTGAATTAGTTTTACAAAACTTTGGTCCATACGCTGGTAAAAATGTCATTAATCTACATACGGAAAAAGATAACGAAAATCGTCCTATTATCCTCATTGGGGGAATGAATGGAGGAGGAAAAACAACCCTAATGGATGCTATTCGTTTAGCATTATACGGACAACGCGCACAATGTTCTACCCGTAATAATTTTAGTTATAGTGACTTTTTAATTCAAGCAATTAATCATCAAGCTCCGTTAGGGGAAGAAACAAGAATAGAGTTAGCATTTGAGCATTTTATTGATGATCAATGGAAAGAAATACGCATTGTTAGACGGTGGGATAAACAACTAAAAGAGGGTAAAGATATTTTAGGAATTCTTGAAGAAGATTGGCCAGATAAAGCATTAGCTGAAACTTGGGATGAATATATCGAAACTTTATTACCTTTGGGGATTTCTAACCTATTTTTGTTCGATGGAGAACAAGTTAAAGAATTAGCTGAACAAGAAACCCCACCCACCAGTGTGATCGAAGCAATACAGTCTTTATTAGGATTGGAATTAGTGGAAAGATTAGCAGTAGATTTAGAGGTGTTAGTCAATCGTAAACGGAAAAAATTAGCCAATCAATCACAACTCAAAACTATAGAAGAAATTGAAGATAAATTAAATCATTATAAACAAAAATTAGCAGATGTTCAACAAGATAAATTATCCCTAGAAAATCAACTCAGACGCGCTAATAATAAGGTTAAAGAAGCATCAGAACGTTTTAGAATAGAAGGGGGAAACATAGCAGCAGAAAGTAGTACCCTCAGAAAGACTATCGATGAGTTAAAAGAGAAATTACAACAGCAACGAAATGAAATGGTAAATTTAGCAGCAACCAGTTTACCGTTAGCTTTAATTACTCCCTTACTTACCGAAGCAAAAAAACAAGGGGAAGTAGACGTTAAACAGCAACAAGCTATTATGGCAAAAACTGTCTTACAACAACGAGATCAAAAGTTACTTGATTATCTAGAAACCCTAGAACTAAATCAAGAAAAATTGTTGAAAATTCAAACATTTCTTGATCAAGAATACGAAACTATTAATCAAACTTCTCAAAGCAATCTTGATCACAGTTTAGGAATAACAGAAGATGAATTAACGCAACTTAATGCTTTATTAGATTATAAATTACCGTCTCAACTGGAAACCGCTAAAAAACAACTAGAAACCTTACAAAAATTAGAAATTGATTTAGATAACAACGAGAGAAAATTACAGGTTGCTGCTTCCCCTGAAGATTATCAAAAACTGAGTGATGCACTCACCAACGCACAAAAAGAAGTTGCTAAGTATCAAAGTCAATATAACTTAGCTGAAAAACGCATTAGAGAAGCAGAAAAAGCAGTACAAATGACCATAAAAGATTTGAAAAGTTACACCAATGAAGCATTAGAAAAACAAAATAATGAACATATTATTAAGTCGGCCGCTAAAGTACAAAATACGCTACAATTATTTAAGGAACGATTAACCCTTAAAAAACTCAATAAACTAGAAGGGGAAGTAACCGAATGTTTCCGTTATTTACTCCATAAATCTGAACTCGTTCATCGGGTTGCGATTGATACTCATAACTTTAGTTTATCCCTTTATGATCCCCAAGGAGAAATGGTTCCCAAACACCGCTTATCCGCAGGGGAAAAACAACTGTTATCTATCGCATTTTTATGGGGGTTAGCAAGGGTTTCGGGACGTAACTTACCCATTGCTATTGATACCCCTTTGGGAAGACTTGACTCTTCCCATCGCAATAATTTAGTTGAACGTTATTTCCCCACTGCTTCCCATCAAGTTATTCTCTTTTCTACTGATACCGAAATACGACAACAAGAGTTACAACAACTGCAAGAACAAGCGGCGATCGCTCATACTTATCTCCTAGAATATAACCCTTATGAGCGTAAGACTACTATTCGCTGTGATCGCTATTTTTGGTAATTTTTCTGTGATTAAATCTTGAGGAAAATCGGGTATTTTTGCACCAAAGCTTGCCAAGAGTTACAGTGTAAACAACTTACATTCTTTCTAAGACAGAAATCCCTAATAAAGATAATCCTAACTTTAGGGTTCTTGCTGTTAAATTACATAATAGTAAACGGGATGTTTTTAGAGGTTCTTCTGACTTTAAAACGGGACAGTTTTCGTAAAAACGATTGAATTTTTTACTGAGTTCATACAAATAATCACACAAGCGATTAGGGAGTAAAGTTTTTTCCACTTCTTTAATAATTTCACTGACTTGTAACAGATATTTTCCTAATTCAACCTCGGTTTTATCTTCTAAGATAATTGGTCTATTTTCTCCTAAGTTTTCATAGTCAATATTGCCTTCTCGGCTGATACTTTGAATTCTAGCATAAGCATATAACATATAAGGGGCTGTATTTCCCTGTAAAGCTAACATCTTATCATAACTAAATATATAATCACTGATACGATTTTGACTCAGATCAGCATATTTTACAGCACTAATTCCCACTGTTTGAGCGACATGATTAATAAAGTCTTCTGATTCTTGTCTATCTTCTGATTGCAAGCGATTTTCTAAATCTTTGCGAGCATAATTAATAGCTTCATCTAATAAGTCTTTGAGCTTAATGGTTTCCCCTGACCGAGTTTTTAATTTTTTCCCATCTTCTCCTTTCACTAACCCAAAAGGAACATGAGTTACTTCTATTGTGTCAGGTAAAAAATTGGCTTTTTTGGCAACTTGAAAAACTTGAGCAAAATGATTCGATTGTCCTGCGTCAGTAACATAAATAATCCGTTTAGCTTCATCTTCTTTAATGCGATATCTTAACGCAGCTAAATCGGTGGTTGCATAATTATAACCTCCGTCAGATTTTTGTACAATTAAGGGTAAAGGATCACCTGATTTATTAGTAAATCCTTCTAAGAAAACACATTGCGCTCCTTGATCTTTTTCTAGGATTTCTTGTGCATCTAAAGACTGGATAACATCGTCTAAATAAGGATTATAAAAAGATTCACCCCTTTCTGTTAATTTCACCTCTAAACGATCATAAATTTGTTGAAATTCTCGACGAGATTGATCACAGAGTAACTGCCAAGCTTTACGACTTTCTGCGTCTCCCGATTGTAATTTTACTACTGCTTCTCTAGCAGCTTCCTGAAATTTTTTATCTTCATCAAATCGTTTTTTTGACTGTTTATAAAAATCAACCAAGTCGCCAATTTCTAAAGCATCGGGTTGGGTTAAAGCATCAGGATAAACTTCTTTTAAATAGGTAATTAACATCCCAAATTGTGTCCCCCAATCCCCTACATGATTAAGTCTTAAAATTTGATAGCCTAAAAATTCTAAAGTACGGGCAATACAATCACCAATAATAGTAGAACGTAAATGGCCGACGTGCATTTCTTTAGCAATATTAGGACTAGAAAAATCAACAATAACCTTGGAAAAATTCTTGATTTTTTCAATACCTAAACGCTGATCGTTATACAAAGATTTTAGTTGAGTTTCTAAGTAACTGGTTTTCAGCTTTAAATTAATAAAACCCGGTCCCCCAATTGTTGGGGTTTCACAAATATTATCTAAGGATAAATTATTAATAATAATTTGAGCAATTTCTCTGGGTTTTTTGCTTAATTTCTTACCTAAAGGAAGGGCAATATTTGCCTGATAATCTCCATGTCTAAGATCCCTTGCTAGTCCAACTTGGGGATCAACCTCTTTGAAATTTTCACCAAAAGACTTAACTAAAGCGTCTTGAAACTCGTGAGTTAGTTGCTCATTAATAGAAGTCATAATACCTACAAATCTTTATTGAGAAACATTTAACTAATTTTTTTAGCTTATTTAGTTTATCATAATATCCCTAGTGGGTTTAAGATGATAACTTAACATAATATGAGAAGAAAGCTGATGAAACCTTTACGCTTTTTAGCTTGTTTGTCCCTCTTTTTAAGCTTATTTATTGGTAGTGCGCCTAGTTTAGCCGATGTTCTTTATTTCCCTGGCTATCTGCCAAGAAATACTTTAAGCCTACCTCCAATCCTACCGCTTTACCAGACGGCTCAATGGGGTTAATTATGTCTCTAGGATCTAGTTTTATGCAGATTTGAAATAAGGGTGGGAAGGGGGGGAAGAGAGGGAAGGGTGGGAAGAAAAAACCATTTTCTCCCCCTGCATCCCCTGCTTGTCTCAGCAGACAATTTTCCGCGGGCCGAGCAGTATTGAAACGATTCCCATCTGGACACCACTATTGTACAAAAGAAATTGGAACTTTAGTAATTGCTTTTAAAGACAGATTATGCCGATTTATGGATTAAGAAAATATAAAAAAGAAATAAATAAAATAGTCACTGAGACTGAAAAAGAAGATAATGTGCTAGAATAAAAAAAGATTATCTTCCTCATAGTAATGGCTAAAAAGAAGTCTCTAAAAGCTAAATTAACAAGGATAAGTCGGTCAAAACAAAAGACTGATCAACCTGTTTATCAAAGGCT
>JASJDD010000257.1 GCA_030065735.1 Crocosphaera sp. | reverse complement strand
CTCGAAAGTTGGACTAATGCCGATGGCTTATCGGTGAACGCCTGTGGACTTGAAGGAGCCGTCTCCCTTGGTTGAAGCAGGAATTGAACAGCAAGCCTGTCCAGGTTTGTCTAGGTTTCATGAAGCAGTTAACAATCTAGCTTTGACAGTGAGGACAAAATGCCAACAAAATCTTCATTTTCTCACCTTGATCACGAACTTTCAGACTTAGAAGTCCTCAAGACTTTTAACAGCGATGTAGAAAAGGGTTTAACCGCTGAAGAAGTCGCGAGACGATTAGAAAAATATGGCTTTAACGAACTTGAAATAAAACAGGGAAAACCCGCCTGGTTAAGATTACTCTTACAATTTCATCAGCCCCTTCTTTACATCCTACTGATTGCAGGGACTATCAAAGCGTTACTAGGTTCTATGACCAATGCAGGAGTTATTTGGGGGGTAACGATTATCAACGCGGTGATAGGCTTTATTCAAGAATCGAAAGCAGAAGAAGCGATCGCCTCCCTTTCCAAAGCTGTCACCACCGAAGCCACCGTTATTCGCGATAGTAGCAAAGTTAAAATTCCCTCACGAGATTTAGTCCCAGGAGACATTGTCCTCTTAGTTTCTGGGGATAAAGTCCCCGGAGATTTAAGACTCTTAAGCGTCCGCAACCTACAAATTGATGAATCTGCACTCACAGGAGAATCCCTCCCTGTCAGCAAATCCATCTCCCCTTTACCTGCCGAAACCAGTTTAGCCGAACGCACTAATATGGCTTATACAGGTAGTTTCGTCACCTTTGGCCAAGGCAAAGGTATGGTCGTCGCCACCTCAGAAGCCACCGAAGTTGGTAAAATTTCTCAGTCCCTCGATCAACGGGTCAATCTTAACACTCCCCTCACCCGTAAATTTACCAAGTTCAGTCAGACCTTAGTCTATGTCATTTTAGCTTTGGCAACCCTCACCTTTACCATCGGTATCGGCCAAGGAGAGTCTTGGGTTTATATGTTTGAGGCGGCCGTAGCCTTAGCCGTAAGTGCCATTCCTGAAGGTTTACCCGCCGTTGTGACTATCACCCTGGCCATCGGAGTCAACCGCATGGCCAAACGTAACGCCATTATTCGCAAATTAAGTGCCGTTGAAGCTTTAGGGAGTGCCACCGTCATTTGTTCTGATAAAACAGGAACCCTCACAGAAAATCAAATGACGGTTCAATCCATTTATGCAGGAGAAGAACAGTACAGTGTAAGCGGTGGTGGTTATAGTCCCAAAGGCGAGATTTCCTGCGATCTCCAAGAACCCCATTCCCATCAATCCATTGACACCTTGAGTCCGGTCTTAGAAGAATGTTTAACGGCAGGATTATTGTGTAATGATTCCCATTTGGAAGCCCGTCATTCAGATTGGATTGTGGTGGGAGATCCCACCGAAGGGGCTTTAATAGCGGCCGGGGCCAAAGCCGGGTTAAGCCAAGCTGCCCTCAACAACGCCATGCCTCGCTTAGATGTGATTCCTTTTGAATCAGAGTTTCAGTATATGGCAACTTTGCATAGGGATGGGAAAGGCAAAGAACAGCAGTCCGAGTCCGAAAGAGTGATTTATGTGAAAGGGTCTGTAGAAGCCATTTTAAGTCGCTCTCAATACCAATTACAGCATAATGGTCAACGAGTGAGAATTGATCGCTCTTTCATTGAAGAAAAAGTTGAGACGATGGCAGAACAAGGGTTACGGGTATTAGCCTTTGCTAAAAAAGAAGTGAACCGTTATCAACATTCCCTAAATCATGAAGATATTGAAACCGAGTTAATCTTTTTGGGGTTACAAGGAATGATTGATCCCCCTCGTCCCGAAGCGATCGCTGCTATTGATAATTGCCAATCGGCCGGCATTCGAGTCAAGATGATTACAGGAGATCATCTGGCCACTGCCAAAGCCATTGCCCAACGCATGGGTATTCAATCAGGGGAGAAAGTTCTTGCCTTTTCTGGACAACAATTAAGTCAAATAGATACGTCTACCTTGGTACAAGCAGTAGAAGGGGGATCTGTTTTTGCCCGTGTTGCCCCAGCCCAAAAACTGCAACTGGTAGAAGCCCTGCAATCTCAAGGGGAAATCGTGGCTATGACGGGAGATGGGGTCAACGACGCCCCGGCACTCAAACAAGCAGATATCGGTATTGCTATGGGGAAAGGGGGAACGGATGTGGCCCGAGATGCTGCTGATATGTTGTTAACGGATGATAATTTTGCTTCTATAGAGGCTGCGGTAGAAGAAGGAAGAACCGTTTATCAAAACTTGCGCAAAGCCATCGCCTTTCTTTTGCCGGTGAATGGGGGAGAGTCTATGACCATTTTAATTAGTGCCTTCTTGGCCAGGGATTTACCCATTTTATCCTTGCAAGTGCTGTGGTTGAATATGATTAACTCAGTGACCATGACAGTCCCTTTGGCCTTTGAACCCAAAACCCCAGGACTAATGGCAAGACCACCCCGTGATCCTCAGCAACCTCTATTGACAAAACGATTACTCCGTCGTATCTTGCTGATTTCTCTGTTTAACTGGATGCTGATTTTTGGCATCTTTGAGTGGGCTAACAAAACCACAGGCGACATTGCGATCGCTCGGACCATGGCCATTCAAGCCTTAGTTGCAGCACGGATCGTTTATTTATTGAGCATTAGTTCTTTGGGGATGGGTTTAGTGAGTCGTTGTCGTTCCCATTCAACCATGATCACAAATACACCCATAATTGTCATCGGAATTGCAACAGCGACTATTTTACAGATTCTCTTTAGTCAATGGGGACTGATGAACAGTTTATTTAACACTGCCCCATTAAAGGGATATCAATGGTTAATCTGTCTCTTACCAATGTTACCCATGATTCCTGTTGCCTTTCTTGCTAATTGCTTGGATTCACCTCAATCTTAAATAGTGGATAAAAAATTGTTAAATAGGTAATTTTTGAATGGCTTTATTAGAACCAATAACCACCATTGATAAGTTCTTATCTAATTTTTCTTGAGGATGAGGATTGATTTTGAATTTATCATCATTTCCTAGGGCTAAAACACTAATATTATAACGACTTCTCAGCTTTAATTCTTCAATGCTTTTTCCGTGAAACTCTTCAGGAATACGAGTTTCTACAATGGTATGATCAGGATCAATTTCAAACCGTTCTATCACCCCTGGATTTTGAGTTAATACATGGGCTAAATCACATCCTGCTTGATATTCAGGAAAGACCACTAAATCTGCTCCTACCCTTTCTAATAGTTTACCATGAATATCTGATGAAGCTTTAGCCACTACATATTTTACACCTCCTTCTTTAGTGTTTAAAGTAGTAATAATACTTTCCTCTAAATAGTTACCAATAGCGACAATAACCGTATCAAATTCAAAGATACCTGCTTCTTTTAAAGCATTGGGTTTCGTGGAATCTAATTCAATGGCACTAGAAGCAAGTTTTTCCGCTAAAACTTGAGCAACTAAAGCTTCATTGATGTCAGTTCCTAACACTTCATACCCCAATTTATGCAGGGTTCCACAAACAGCGCGGCCAAATCTTCCTAACCCAATAACAGCAAATTGACGGGTTTCTCGACGGAGACTACTTAAAAAATTTAAGGATTTCAAGTTAATACCTCACCCTTATTTTAACAACAGTTTTCTCATTATTATACCAAATTTATGGCTTATCCCACTAATAAAGTTTCTTCAGGATATTGGACAACCCGTGGACGAATTTCCCCGGCGATCGCTGCCATAAACAGGAGAATTCCTACCCTTCCAGTATACATAGTTAGAATTAATAGAAGTTGAGAAATAGCCGATAATTTGTCTGTAATTCCTGTGGATAGTCCTACGGTAGCAAAAGCAGAAATAACTTCAAATAAAACTTGTAATGAACTAACCCCAGAATCAAAAAAGCTAGGATGAAAAATTCCTTCATTCAACGAGATCAAAAAAGTCATTAATACTACCATATTAGTAGAACCAAAAACCACAGCAACTGCTTTTAAGATTAAAGAAACAGGAACTTCTCGACGAAACATTACTACCTCGTCATTCCCTCTTAAAACAGAGCGAGTGCAATTAGTTAAAATCCTTAATGTTGTGGTTTTAATTCCTCCTCCTGTACCGCTAGGACTCGCACCAATAAACATTAATCCCATGGTTAAAAATAAACCAGCAAAGGTCATCTGTCCAATGTCAATGCTATTAAAACCTGCTGTTCTTGTTGTTACAGATTGAAACCAAGCTGTGAGGATTTTACTTTTGAAATCCAGATCTCCCAAGGTATCAGGATTAGCGTATTCAATGATAAAAAATATCAAGGTTCCGACGACTAATAAAATCATTGTTGTACTAATTACCACCTTAAAATTCAATGAAAAAACTAATCTTTCTTGCTTGTTAGTAACTAGATGAACAATAGCCATATAAATTTCCATAATTACCTGATAGCCAATCCCACCAAAAATAATTAACAAAGGAATAACAAAATTAATGGTTAAAGAATTATCAAGACTCATTAAACTATCAGAAAACAAGCTAAACCCAGCATTATTCCAAGCACTAATACTATGAAAAATAGCTAACCATAACCCCTGAAAAGTTCCATATTTTTGAGAAAAAACCTTAAGCATTAGAAGAATACCTAAAATCTCAAAAGCTAGAGTAGTAGCAATAATAGAACGAATCAAGGTTTGACTATTTCCATGTAAAAAAGGACGATCAAAAGACTCTTGTATCGCTAATTTTTGCCTGAGATCAAATCTTCTTCCTAATAATAAAATTAGGAAAGTTGTAGTGGTCATATATCCTAACCCTCCCACTTGAATTAAGAGGAGAATGATTAATTGACCCCAAAAAGAAAAATAACTACCCGTATCAACAACAATTAAGCCAGTAACACAAACAGCAGACGTAGAGGTAAATAAAGCAACTAAGGGATTATTCCAACTTCCATCATGAGTCGCAAAAGGTAACATTAACAAAAGCGTTCCTACAGCAATTACTGCAAGAAATCCGACACAAATCGTCCTAGCAATTGTCATCAGAAATTATAAAATCTACAATAGGATTGACTGACTTATTATCAATTATCGGTTATTCATTGTCAATTATCCATTATCTTGATCACTTATCGAGAATTATCTAAACCATTATGAGTTAAACTAAGGTAAGCCGAGGTTTGTGATTTATCCCTATCGCTACTTGAAGACTCAGACCATTGAGACACCGAGGAAGCAATGGTTTTTTCTTGCAGTTGCTCAAGGGTTTCAACAAAATCTTTAATCCCTTTAAACCTTCCATAAACAGAAGCAAAACGGATATAAGCCACTTCATTTTCTTCTCGTAAATATTTTAAGACCAACTGTCCAATTTCATGAGTCGTCACTTCTCGTTGAGGACGTTGTTGTAAATAGGCCTCAATATCATCTACAATAGTCTCAAGACGTTGGTGAGCAATTCCTGTTTTCTCACAAGCTCTGACCATGCCTCGCAAGAGCTTAGAAGCATCAAAGGACTCCTTTTTTCCATCGTGTTTAATAACAGTGATGGGAACGAACTCGATGCGTTCATAGGTTGTGAAACGATGTTTACAGTTTAAACACTCACGGCGACGACGGATGCTTTGTCCACCTTCGGAAGAGCGAGATTCTAAAACACGGCTATTGGTATGCTGACAGTAGGGACATTGCATAGGACTATCCGTAGTAACGGAAGATCAAAGTAAAAGAAGTAAGATACCAGAATAAATAAACAACTGCTGGAAAACAGAATAGTCTGAGCCGTCTCTATTTTCCTCTGCTAAAATCAGGAAAAATAGTGGCTCAGATGATGATGAGAACTCGCTAGTTCTAGGGAGATGAGACCCCGAAACCTACTTTTGGATACGGGGGGGTTCCCGAAAGGCAATAGCAAAAAAGAGAACGGCAAGGGCCATGGTTAAAACAACGATATAAGCAACGCTTTCCATCTTAATAATTTCCTAAAATTATTTTCACTCCTAGTGTATCAAAAAAATGACAAAATTAAATGCAGTTCCTTCCGACTTTGAGTTTGATTTAACGTGAGTTCGACAGAGGGGACAAACCGTTTTGAACTTCTGAACTTGAAATCAAGCCATGAGGATAGAGAGCGATCGCCAATTGTAAGCGATCGCTAAATATAAAAAAGAAATAGGGATGACATACTTCTATTGGTGTAGAATCAATAAAACTAATCCCAGTGATTTCTCCTTTTCTAGTGTGTAAAAAACAACATAGCAACATCATCGACCAAGGCATTAATTCTACAAAACGATTATAGCTTACTAATTTGGGAAAAGCCGTCTTCCAATGAGGTTTTACTTGTAGAGTGTAAAATTCTTTAAAGGTACGATCCCCTGAGCCATGAAAAGCGATTACAATGGTCATTACTTCACTTAAGCTTAAACGAGAATTACACCACTTTTCTCCTATGGATGAAGTAAGAAGAGGAAGGGTTTGACAGTATTGTTGAAAAGCTTTATAGAAATCATCTACATCACAAAAAACTTCAGTAAGATCGAGACGAGATTTTATATCCATAGCACCAGACCTTGAGGAATACTACTTCCAGCATAGGTCTGGTGTTCTCTGTTGGCTACAAAATCTCCGTCGAACTCACGTT
>JASJDD010000256.1 GCA_030065735.1 Crocosphaera sp. | reverse complement strand
TTCGCCAGGGCTGAGGTAGCGGGCTTCTGCATCAGCATTCACGATGGATTTCGTGACAATACTCATTGATGGATTCCTCCCAATAAATTGAATTAGATGCTCTTAAACTGACATCTTATACGAAATCGGGTTGCTATTGGATCTGTCAACTTAAATTTGTTGCCAAGCAACCTGACCCAACTATTTTCTGGCATTGTGTTGACATTCACTATTGTTTCTTAATATTTTGTAATATTTTGTTCAGAAATTCAGGAATCAAGAACTGACGGTTTGTCGGTGGTTTCGATAGCGGTAATAGGCAGCACAAGCCCCTTCTGAGGATACCATAGGCGCGCCCAGGGGTTTTTCTGGAGTACATTGGCTTCCGAAGGCGGGACAATCGTTGGGCTTTTTGTACCCTTGCATGATTTGACCGCTAATACAGACCTGTGGGGCAGTGGATGGGGTCAAAGAGGATAAGGGGCTTTCAAAGCGTTTTAAGGCATCATAGAGGGCATATTCTGGGCGTAATCCCAATCCACTCTCTCCTATTTCTCCAATGCCTCGCCAACGACGGGAAACGACTTCAAAGACTTCTTGAATCACTTGTTGGGCTAAAGAATTACCTTGGGATTTAACGGAGCGAATATATTGATTTTCACAGTCAAATTTTCCTGTTTCTAATTGTTGAATACAATGATAAATTCCTTGCAAAACATCGATGGGTTCAAAGCCAGTAACAACGATAGGAACTTTGTATTTTTTGGCAATGGGTTGATAAGCTTCATACCCCATAACTGTACAAACATGACCGGCTGCTAAAAATCCTTGAACTACACAATTAGGAGAGGATAAAAGGGCTTCCATTGCTGGTGGAACTAAGACATGAGAAACTAATAAAGAAAAGTTCTTAATTCCTTGTTGTTTCGCCTGATATACTGCCATAGCAGTGGCTGGAGTAGTTGTTTCAAAGCCAACAGCAAAAAAAACAATCTCTTTATCAGGATTTTTTTGGGCAATTTTTAAACTATCTAAAGGTGAGTAAACAATGCGAACATTTCCCCCAGATGCTTTAATAGTTAATAAATCTTTCTCGCTTCCAGGTACTCGCAACATATCCCCAAAGGAGCAGAAAATAACATTAGGGAGACTGGCAATTTTTAAAGCACAATCGATTAATTCAATGGGGGTAACACAAACAGGACAACCGGGACCGTGAATGAGGGTTATTTCAGAGGGCAATAAACGATCAATGCCATACTTAACAATAGAATGGGTTTGTCCGCCACAAATTTCCATAATTGTCCAAGGTTTAGTAATCATTTTAGTGATTTCTTGAACATACTTTTGCGCTAGATCGGCATTCCGATATTCATCAACAAATTTCATAACTTTCTCAATTCAAAATAACAATAAATAATATTTTTTTGCTCAATACCCTTATATTTACTCGATGATAATTCTCCCTTCTCGTTATCTTCAAAAAATTAACTTTTTTTTAGGGTTCGGGTTCAATTTTACATTTAATATTAAATTATTAGCTGAGTCGGAAAAATTATCATGGCTAATCAAAAACAACTTAATATACTATTAGAAAGTATAGACTCTTGGAATAGTTGGAGACAAAATAATCCCGAAATCGTTCCTGATCTTTCTGAAGCTAATCTGAGTCAATTAGATTTACGTTATGCTGATCTTAGAAACGCTGATCTTACGAAGGCTGATCTTCAGAATGCTGATCTTCAGAAGGCTGATCTTCGGAATGCTAAGCTTGAGAGTGCTAAGCTTCAGAATGCTCAACTTCAGAGTGCTACTTTAACTGAAGCCAATTTAACATGGGCAAATTTTACTAATGCAGATTTAAGAAGAGCTAATTTAGATCAAGCGATTTTATATAAAACGTGTTTTTCTCATACTAATTTAGTCAACACTAATCTTGATCAGTCGGGATATATAGAACGTCTGCGATTTTTATTTAGTGCTTCAGATATTCAAGTAAGTGATCTCGAAATTGAGCTTCCTATCTGGAATTATTCATCCATTAGGTTTATGATGAACTTTTTATTTAGAATAGTTGGCTTACTAGCTATTCCAACATGGAAATATAGTATCTGGAGATGGTCAGACAATTCTCCCCCAGATACTGTATTAACTACAAGGTATAAAAAAGCATATTTATGGCAATTTAACAAAAAAATAAGTGAGTTTGATCGTTTGGAATCTATTGGTCAAAATAGAGATGAAATTCGACAACAAATTATTGAATCAATTGCTCAAATAACTCTTTATGAAGCTTGGTCTGATGTCTTAGATTCTTTCGGTTTTAATCTTATGATGGCTTCTGGATTTATAAGTTATCTATCAATGGTTTCTTATTTTATCTTTGAGCTTTTAATGAAAGGAGAAATCATAAAAATTATTTTAATTTTAATTGTTTCAACAATAGCTCTAAATTTCTATAGTTTTATTGTTTTTTTTATTTTAAGTGAACCTATTTTAACCTCTAATAATAAAAACTTGATGATTAGCAGTTTTTTGCTGGCAGCAATCTCTTTTGCTATTGGTTTATATGATCTTAATTCAGGACAAAATTTGGACATATTAACAGGTTTAGTGATATCACTCAGAATTGCTGTAGCTATAGTAGGAATTATGCTTTCTATAATGATTGTTTCAGAGCGTTTAACAAACTTCTTAATAACCATAGTTTATAAAATTAAAAAGAAAAAACATCCCTATGATGAACTGATTGATACTTGGTGTAGTTTATTAACTTATATAGAAGAAATTGGCAAGGAAAAAGCCAGAAATTTTAGACAATCAAAAAGTCAAATTGATTACTACCTTGAATGGATGATAAAACTGGTTAAAAAGGAATTTTCAAGACGTATTTATACCAAAGATGTAGTGATCAATCAAAAACTGCAAGAAAGTATAAATCAATTACTTTGTTGTCTTTATTTTGTTAGAAAGGAATTGATTATATCTAAAAACAAATACCACATCAAAGAAATACTTAAAGATTTTACGAATCAATTTATTAGTTTTGTTAATGATGGACTTTTGGAATGTGTAGAAAATTCAGAAAAATTTGATATCAAAAAGTTCAAAAATATTTCGTCTGTCAATCTTTTGAGTTTTGTAATCAACTCTGTAGTAACAGTTATTAAGTATTCGATACCTTTATTGATTATTTATTTTATTGGTTTAGAAGCAACCAAGATTCCTGAGCAAATACAGCCTATTTATAAGGTTGTTAAACCATTTAGTGAGGCTATCACTCTGACAATGATAGTCTTAATAATCAACAATTTAGGGGGAATCATAGATAGTAAGTTTGTTAATAGAATATCTACTCTGCGTGCTATACTGAATAAGTAATTAATATAAGCGAGTAAGAAATGCTATACTGCTGATGCTAATATTGAAATCAGTATCGCATTGGCTTGATAAGAATTATTATAATTAAATTTTTCCTCTAATACCATTAAAGGTTTTCATCAATTCAAAAGAAAAAATCCCGCATTCGCAGGACTTTTATCACGTTACATCATATACCGCTATGAATGAATCTAACCACCAGCAACCGCAGGAACAATACTGACTTCATCACCATCTTTTAATTCAGTTTTGATATTGTCCAAAAAGCGAATATCTTCACTATTCACATAAAAATTCAAGAAGCGACGGGGTTGGCCCTGTTCGTCGCATAAACGCTCTTTCATACCAGGAAACTTCTCTTCCAAGGTTTCAATTAACGCACCCACATCACCCGCACTACATTCTAAAGTAGCTTGGTTGTTGGTATGCTTTTGCAAAGGAGTGGGAATTAATACTTTTACAGCCATAGTTATCCAAAAATGAACCAATTATTTCGTAATGATGGCTAAAAATTGCCAAAAAAACAGCCGTCAAGGATACAAGAAGGGAAACCCTGACGGCTTGAAGGGGGACTAAATGAGAACCTGTTGCCAATCTAGACGATCTAAGGTGCGAGAACGTTCCAATGCACGCTCAAAACTATCTAATTTAGGTTCAATGATTAAGGGTTGACCAATGTACTCTTGTACCGCTTCTTGGGTTTTTAGTCCGTTTCCGGTGATATAAACAACGGTGGTTTCTTCAGGATCAATTTTTCCTGCTTCGACCAACTTCTTGAGAACGGCAACGGTGGTTCCGCCGGCGGTTTCGGTGAAGATGCCTTCGGTTTCAGCTAATAACTTGATGCCTTCGACAATCTCAGCATCGGTGACACTCTCAATATTACCATTGGTCTTGCGAGCAATATCTAAAGCGTAGTAACCGTCTGCGGGGTTGCCAATAGCGATAGACTTAGCGATGGTATTGGGTTTAACAGGGGTCACAAAGTCCCGTCCTTCCCTGAAAGCAGCAGCGATGGGGGAACACCCTTCCGCTTGTGCGCCACTGAAACGGACTGCTTTGTCTTCTACTAAACCGGTTTTGATGAACTCTTGGAACCCTTTATAAATCTTGGTGTACAGAGAACCAGAGGCTAAAGGTGCAACCACATGATCCGGTAACTTCCAGCCCAACTGTTCGGCTACTTCAAACCCTAATGTCTTGGAACCTTCAGAATAGTAGGGACGTAAATTAATATTGACAAAACCCCAACCGTAAGTGTTACCCACTTCGCAACAGAGGCGGTTCACTTGGTCGTAGTTACCCTTAACTGCCATTACGGTAGGATTGTAGATGAGGGTTCCTAAGACTTTCCCTGCTTCTAGGTCCGAGGGAATAAACACACAACAGTCTAACCCGGCATGGGCTGCGATCGCTGCGGTAGAATTGGCTAAATTCCCCGTACTAGCACAAGAAACAGTGGTAAACCCTAATTCCTTGGCACGGGTTAAAGCTACGGAAACCACCCGATCTTTAAAGCTAAGGGTGGGCATATTCACCGCATCGTTTTTAATGTAAAGATTCTTTAGACCCAGGCGACGAGCAAGACGGTGAGATTTAACAAGGGGAGTCATCCCTGTGCCAACATCGATGGGATTTTCGCTTTCTACGGGCAAAAATGCCTTATAACGCCAGATAGAATTAGGACCCGCTTCGATGGTTGCGCGACTCACTTGATTGCGAATTGCCTCATAATCATAGGCGACTTCCAACGGAGAAAAGGTTTCTTCGCAAACATGGAGGGCTTTAAGGGGATATTTAACCCCACCTTCTTTAGAAACAAGGTGGGTGAAAGTAGGCGCAAAGCCTGGTGTTGTTTGGGTTTGAGTTGCCTGGATCATGGTTGGGTACTGAGTAACACTTTATCAATCTTTTTGGATAGTAACACGGGCAAAAATCTCCGTCAAACATACCCGACTAAATTAGTCGGGATTAATTTTGTCAGAGTTTCTAGGGTGGGATGTGGGATAATAGCAGTTTCCAAAATGTTATTGGGGAAAAATTTAACCTTGTTAGATAAATTTAATCATCTAATTTATCCAATTCTAGCTATTTTAATGTCCTTAATAGTTGGGGCAATTTTAATTCTATTGATAGGTAAAAATCCTCTAGAAGCTTATGGTATTTTATTTCAAGAATCTTTATTTAATTATTATGGTTTTGCCAATACTTTAATGAAAACCAGTCCATTACTATTAGCTAGTTTAGGAATTTTAATTGCTTTGAAAGGAGGACAATTTAATATTGGAGGTGAAGGACAAATCTATTTAGGAGCATTAGGTAGCACTTTAGTAGGATTATTTGTTAAAAATATACCTAGTTTTTTACATATTACTTTAACTTTAATAGCTGGATTTATAGGTGGTGCATTATGGGGAATAATTCCTGGCTATTTGAAAGCTTATCGAGGAATTAATGAAGTTATTACCACCCTATTATTGAACTACATTGCTATTAATTTTATTAGCTATTTACTGCATTATCCCTTGGCTGAACCCAATGCCCCTAGTGCCTATTCTCCCTTAATTGCTGAATCCGCTAAATTACCAATTATTTTACCCAAAACGTTAGCTCATGCTGGCATTATTGTGGGAATTATTGCTATGATTCTTGTTGGTATTTTACTACAAAAAACCATTATCGGCTATGAAATAGAAGTCGTTGGCTTAAACCCCAAAGCTGCCACTTATGGAGGGATTTCTGTTAGTAAAACCATTCTTTTAGTCATGGTCTTATCAGGGGGATTATGTGGGTTAGCCGGGGCAACGGAAGTGATGGGATTAAAATACCGTTTATTTGAAAACTTTTCCCCTGGTTATGGGTTTAATGCCATTGCGATCGCCTTTTTAAGTCGAGGAAATGTTATCGGTGTTTTGATTACTTCTTTATTTTTTGGGGCCTTATTAAGTGGGGCAAATGTCATGCAAAGAAGTGCAGAAGTTCCTGTTACCATTGTAGTAGTTATTCAAGGATTAACGTTATTATTTATTGGCATTAGTAGCCAAATTAAAAACAAGAAGAAGTAGAATTACTCAAGTTATAAGTTACAATCAAACAAAGTTATGGTTGAACTACCCCAACGCAAGGCGATGGGGATTCTTTACACGATAAAGTATCGTCTTGGAGCGTCCAAAAGCCCCACTAATACCTCTCTCTTCTCAAAGAGATTGGCTTTACTTTTCCGC
>JASJDD010000255.1 GCA_030065735.1 Crocosphaera sp. | reverse complement strand
CAGTAGGCAGGAGGTTTAATATATAGCAGAAGAGTAAAATTATCGATAATAAGGCATTTAAAAGTTAAATAATCCTATTTTTAAGTTTTTTTCCTCCCTTCTGCCTCCTGCCCCCTGCCTTCTGCCTCTAATCATTAAGTATTTTTGTTCTGATGCAAGATGTGAGTTGAGACAAGCAGGGGGAGCAAGGGATGCAGGGGAAGCAGGGGGAGAAAATGGGACTTCCTCCTCCGCCTCCTCTGCCTACTTCTTTACAGCCTAATAATGAACCTTTATAGTTCCTTCTAATAATTCTACAAGGCGATCGCTTAAAATACCTGTTTCAATCATTTTATGATAGTCTTCTACTGACCATTTAGCGAGTGTAATCATAATAAAATTGCTCAATTATTTGATAGGTGGCAACCAATCATCATCTAACAGTTGTTCTAAGTTGGCGATAGGTTTATTAGGAAAAATTTTAGCTTCTAAACCTGTTTTTTTGATAGTTATTTTTCTAGCATCTTGATAACATTCTTCAAAAATTTCCACTAAATAAACTTTAAGACTAGGACTTTTTTTCAGTAATCTTTTAATTTGAATACGAAAATTTTGGATTTCTCCATTCCATCCTCGATAATTATACTCTCTTTCAGACTGCCAATAAGCTAACTTTAATAAGTGTTCAAAAAGACGAGTTAACAAACTCATTAATTTATCCCTTTGTCTCCTACTCAAGTCTGCTACCTCATCGATTAAATTTTCCCAGTCTATTGCTTCATAATTTTTTTCTTGTAATTGTTGAACAGTTTGTAAAACCCATTGATCATAGTCGTTTTCATATAAGTATTTTATTGTTTCAGTAATTGGTGTAATAGACATAAGCATCAATCAAATAAGTTATTTATAAAAGTTAGGCAACCAATTTTCATCTAATAAAATCAATAACCACTAGGTTACAATTAACCCGGTGCTGGTGGATAACCATCATACATTTGACATTTGGTATCTTTAGGATCTACAACTCTAATTCTGCTTCCACTTTCTTTAATTTGACCAACTTGAGAGTCTTTCAGAGGTAGCGAAGCTTGATCATCAGACTTAGAATTATTTTCAGGATTATTATTAGACATGACTGATAAAATTAACGACTATAACAATGATAATTTAACTTCAGCAGAAAGATCAAAAAATACTGATCTAATCTATAGTTATACCGAGGAACTTCGTAAATTACAAAGCGAAAGTTTAAACAGATTAGATACAAAAATGAGTGTTTTTTTTGCATTTAGTTGATTTCTTTATCTTTAATTTGCATTACTATTAATATTTTAATAAAAATTTTATGGGGGAACTAAATGTATGGAAGTTTGTGTGATAAGGTGGGCAATACCCACCCTAACATTATTCGGGTTCAATACCGGCACCAACCGGAGCGATCGCATCTAATTTCAATTCAGGATGATCCACATTCACCTGTTGCAAACCCCATTCATTTTTAAACAGTAAAACGGGACGACCCCAGTTATCTTTTACCGTAATGGTGTTAAAAATACGCCCTGCTTTTTCTAAGGCTTTCCACCCTCCTTTAACCCAACGAGCTAAACTATAAGGGAGAGGTTCTAAGCTAGTTTCCACACCGTATTCACTTAACATCCGAAACTGTACCACTTCAAATTGTAATTGTCCCACCGCAGCTAAAATAGGGTCCCGTTTGAACTCATCGGTGGAATACATAATTTGTATGGCACCCTCTTCTCTTAACTCTTTGATTCCTTTTTGAAACTGCTTAAATTTAGAGGGGTTAGGATTTTTAATGTAGGAAAACATTTCAGGAGAAAAACAAGGTATTCCCTCATATTCTAGTTTTTGTCCGTTATAAATAGTGTCCCCGATCGCAAAGACACCAGGGTTATTCAACCCGATCACGTCTCCTCCATACGCTTCTTCGATGGAAGCACGATCTTGAGCAAAAAGCTTCTGGGGACGGGATAAACGGACGGTTTTGCCGGTTCTTGCATGACTGACGGTCATATCCTTCTCAAACTTTCCCGTACACACCCGAACAAACGCCACGCGATCGCGGTGTTTGGGGTCCATATTGGCTTGTAATTTGAAGACAAAGCCACTAAACTCAGGATGAGTCGGATCAACCACCCCAACGGATGAGTTACGGCCTTCTGGTCTTAATGCGTATTCTAAGAACGCTTCTAAGAAGAGTTGCACCCCGAAGTTAGTCATGGCTGAACCGAAAAAGATGGGGGTCATTTTCCCGGCGTGGACTTCATCTAAGTCGAGATCATCCCCTAATTCTTCGAGAATTTCTAAGTCCTCTTTAAATTGATAATAAAGCTCTTGTTCGAGATATTCTTCAATTTTGGGGTCACCGAGCTTAATCACGTCTTCTTGCGCCTGTTGGGAGCCGTGGGAGCGACGTTCAAACAGATGTATAGCCTTTTGACGACGACTGTAAACCCCTTTAAAGCGATCGCCCATTCCAATAGGCCAGTTAACCGCGTAGGTTTTCAGTCCTAATTCTTGTTCAATCTCATCTAATAATTCTAAGGGTTCCCGTCCGGGGCGATCCATTTTATTGACAAAGGTAAAGATAGGGAGTCCTCGCAGACGACACACTTCAAATAGTTTACGGGTTTGGGGTTCTAACCCTTTTGCTGCATCTATCAACATGACAGCGTTATCAGCAGCTGCAAGGGTGCGATAGGTATCTTCACTAAAGTCTTGGTGTCCGGGGGTATCTAATAGGTTAATTTGGAAGTCACGATAGGCAAATTGAAGCACGGTAGAGGTAATAGAAATACCCCGTTGTTTTTCCATCTCCATCCAGTCAGAGGTTGCTTTACGCTGATCTCGTCTTGCTTTGACGGCACCGGCTTGATGGATCGCTCCTCCATAGAGTAACAATTTTTCGGTGAGGGTGGTTTTCCCTGCGTCGGGGTGGGAGATGATAGCAAAGTTGCGTCGTTTTTGAACCGCTTCTTGTATTTCTCTTTCTATTTCACTAGACATAGACAATAAGGTTATGATTTTTACATATTTAGCTCGAATGTTCTCTAATTATAGCTAAATTTATTCTATACAGATAATTTTTGTTAGAATTAGTTTATGGTATTAATAAAAAAACAAAAACCTAATAGGGAATTTTAGAGGGGTTACTAGCGAAATGGTTTTAACAGAATTACTCAATGCTTTATGCAGTCGAGTACAATTTTTGCGTTAATCAGCTATTCGTTTAACCCGTGATTTACGCAACGATAATAATACCCTAATTATTCCTCAAACCAGTGAACAATTTCAACAAGCATTTGACTTCTATCAAAGACGATTAGATCAAGGATATAGTTTAACTGATTGTGCCTCAATAGCAATAATGAGACAGTTAGAAATTTTTGAAAGATTAACGTTTGATAGGCATTTTCAACAAGAAGGATTTCGAGCTTTATTAAGGGAATAATTATTATTGAGCATCTTCTACTATTTGTTGTCCAATCGGAGAAGTTGCGTAACCTAAAAAGGCTTTAACTGCTTCAGAGGGAGGATTTTTATAAGCATAATATAACGTTCTTTGATAAGGATAGTTAGCAGCTTCAGGGGTTAAACCATCAATGGGAACTGTCCTTACGGTTTGCTGATTTGCTACTTGTGTATAAGTAGCGTAACCAATCCCATTGCTTCCTAATTTTTGTAACATTGGGGTGGTTGCATCCCTATCCATTGTAGTAATATTAGGTGTATTGCCGAAATTTTCTGTGTTTAGGACTAATTCTGTAAAAATTTTCCTAGTTCCACTCACAGAAGGGCGATTAATTACCCTTATGGGTTCGGATGCTCCACCTACCTCTGACCAGTTTTGGATGGCTCCTTGAAAAATACCTTTAACTTGCATTGAAGTAAGACTTTTGCGAAACCTATTGTCAACTCCTACAACTAAAGCGATCGCATCTTTGCTGATCGGAATAGCCACTAACCCTTTTTCTTGTTCTTCGGCGGTTAAAGGACGAGAGGTGGCTGCAATATCAATGCTACCAGCTAATAAAGCATTAATGCCATTGGTTGACCCTTGAGCGTTGGTTAATACCTGAACCCCTGCAAACTCCTGTTCAAAGCGATTTTTTAGGGCTTGATTGACCAATACCAGACTGGTTGACCCGTCAATTTTAACGGTTGTTCCTTGGGGAACCGTCGTCGGGGGACTAAAGGCAGTCACCGAAGAGGGAGAGGGAGGAGAAGGTAAGGAAGTATTAGAACTCAAAGGTTGATTGTTAGAGGTAGGAGAAGAGATAGGATTACGGGAATTATCTTGAGTTTGTCGAGTAAATAACCAATATCCACCGCCTAAAATGCCTAGAGTGATGATTAGAGAAAGAATCGTAATTAGAGTTTCTTTATTTTGATTCATATCATTTTAAAATAATGTTACTTTATTTTAGTCGTTTATTGGGATATTTTCTTTAAGTGCTATGAATAATATTAATAATTCTGAGAATCAATCCTTAATTCGTCTCTCTCAAGCACAATTAAATCTTTTGGAAGTGTGTCCTCCTCAATTTCAACGGGTTTATTTAGATCAATTAAGTTTACCTATCAGTCCAGACGTACAAGAGAATTTACTCTGGGGTAATCAATTCCATCAATTAATGCAGCAACATTTTTTAGGGTTGTCTCTAGACTCCATTTTAGATATCGATCAAGAGTTAAAAAACATAGTTAAGGCTTTATTAAAGTCTGTTAACGAACAACATAATCTAAATGCCGAGTCTTGGACAGAAGCAGAACATTATCGCTCTTTAGAAAAAGGTAATTATTTATTAACAGCTATTTATGACTTATTGATTATAAATGAAAACAAAGCGCAGATTTTAGACTGGAAAACTTATCTACAACCTCAAAATAAACAAAAATTAGCCAATAATTGGCAAACTAAATTATATTTATATTTACTAGCAGAAACTTCTGACTATTTACCTGAACAGATTTCTATGACTTATTGGTTTGTTAAAATCCCCCATGAACCTCAAGGTTTAACATTTGAATATAATGAGCAGTTACATGATAAAACCACTCTAGAATTAGAAAAAATATTAAGTAATTTGGACAACTATTTATTTGAATTAAATCAAAATAATGCTGATTTTTCTCATAGTAAAAATTGTGAACTTAACTGTCCTTATTATCAATTATTTTTCTCAGAAAAAGCAGATGATAATGATGCAGAAGAGGAAAATAGGGATTTATTATCAATGATAGATGAAATTGAAGAAGTCAGTATTTAATGCTAAAAGCATTAACAATCTAACATAAGCAGACTGCTTGTAAAAGAAATAAAAATTAGTAAAGCAGCAATTTTTCTAGGTCAATTTCAATCTCAGGAAATGCTTGAGATATAATTTTGCCTGATAAATATTCAGTAATTTGTGAGTAACGGTTGTTTTCGAGTTGAGTATGAACAATTAGTTTTTTGTTCTTTAAATCAATTACCCAATATTCAGGTATCCTGTTACGAGCATAAGTAATAATTTTTTGTTCTAAATCTTTTTTCAGTGTTTTATTAGATACTTCGATCAACCAATAAATATTTTGAGGATAAGGGTGATGATGACGATAAATAGTTTCAGGGAGTCTAACTATTGCTATATCTGGTTCCGGTTCTGAATTATCTAAAGTTATTGGATGAGATTCTCTTATTTGTGCCTTGTCTTTCAGTAAGTCTCTGAGGTAATCACTTACAGATTGATTAGTATAACTATGCTCTATCCCCTCTGGACTCATCTCAATAATTTCTCCCTCCAAAAGTTCAACTGGTTTCCCTTCTAAGATTCCAGAGTTAACCAGTTCGTGCCATTCATCTATGGACCATTTATAAATAATTGAAGCCATTGTTTTAGAGAACTACTTCAGCTTTTAGTCTGGTTACAAAGGGAGAATCTCCTGCTTGGAAACGCAACTTTTGAACGTACTCAACCTCTTGTTGAATCTCTTATAATAGTCTTTTTCGTAATCTATTTTACTCACAGTTAACCCTCAAATACTAATTATTTTAGCTAATTAATTAGGGTAAAAATCGATCTAAAGCTGCCTTTAATTCTTGTAATTCTTCTTCTATGTTACCTTCTTGAGCAGCACGGGCGACACATTCATTCAAATGTTCATCTAAAATGAGACGAGATACTCGATCAATGGCTCCTCTAACCGCAGCCAATTGGATCAAAACTTCAGGACAAGGACGACTTTCTGATACCATATTTTTAACCCCTCTAATATGGCCTTCAATACGAGAAAGACGGTTAATAATTTGCTTTAATGACGCTTCACTATGAACATGATTGTGGGGAGTATCATGGTGGTGATGATGGTTTGGGCTGGATGTTACCTTACTTTGAGTCAATGCTTTTCGTTTAACCTCAATTTGTTATCAAAAGAATAATAAGTCCTAACAATTGTTATTATGACACATTATTTTGTCTTAAAAATAACGTCTACTTAACTTAGTGAACTACCCCAACTAAATCAAAGATTATAGTTGGGGCTTCTAACTTCATTGGGAGTTGCGTCTAGAAGGCAAGAAATCTTACCCCCTAGCCGTCTTACACTCCCTCCATT
>JASJDD010000015.1 GCA_030065735.1 Crocosphaera sp. | reverse complement strand
TGTCTTCCTAGATACCCCTGGCCACGAAGCTTTTACCGCGATGCGGGCTAGAGGAACGAGAGTAACGGATATGGCGATTTTGGTGGTGGCTGCGGATGATGGGGTACAACCCCAAACCAGAGAAGCCATTAGTCATGCCCAAGCAGCCGAAGTTCCCATTGTGGTAGCTATTAATAAGATTGATAAACCAGAAGCTAACCCCGATCGCATTAAACAGGAACTCTCAGAATTGAGCTTAGTCCCTGAAGAATGGGGCGGTGAAACCATTATGGTTCCCGTGAGTGCTTTGAAAGGGGAAAATCTTGATGACTTACTGGAGATGCTGGTTCTGGTCTCAGAAGTGGAAGAATTGGTGGCCAACCCCGATCGCTTGGCTAAAGGAACAGTGATTGAAGCTAACTTAGACCGCACCAGAGGACCAGTAGCCACCTTATTAGTCCAAAACGGCACCCTGCGGGTAGGGGATGCCATTGTGGCTGGTTCTGTGTTTGGTAAAATTCGGGCGATGATCGACGATCGCGGCAATAAGGTAGAAGAAGCCTCTCCCTCTTTTGCAGTAGAAATTTTAGGGCTGAATACGGTTCCTGCTGCGGGGGATGAATTTGAGGTTTATCCCACTGAAAAAGAAGCCCGTACCGTGGCCGAAACCAATGCAGAAAATCAACGTCAAACCCGCTTACAACAGGCTATGTCTTCCCGTCGGGTCACTTTGAGTACCTTATCTGCTCAAGCGCAGGAAGGAGAGTTAAAAGAACTTAATCTCATCCTCAAAGCAGATGTTCAAGGGTCCGTCGAAGCGATTTTAGGCTCCTTAGAACAGTTACCTCAAGATGAAGTTCAAATACGGGTTCTTTTGGCTTCTCCTGGGGAAGTGACAGAAACGGATGTAGATTTAGCGGCTGCCAGTGGAGCGGTGATTATCGGCTTTAATACGACTTTAGCCAGTGGTGCTAGGGCTGCTGCTGACCACGAAGGGGTGGATATTCGTGAATACGATATTATCTACAAACTCCTTGATGATATTGAAGGAGCTATGGAAGGGCTACTCGAGCCCGAAGAAGTGGAATCGCCTCTAGGTCAAGCAGAAGTTCGGGCTGTGTTCCCTGTCGGTCGAGGTTCGGTGGCTGGTTGTTATGTACAATCCGGTAAACTGGTACGTAACCGTCAAATTCGTGTCCACAGAAATGACAGAGTCGTCTATCAAGGCTCCCTCGATTCTCTTAAACGTATCAAAGAAGATGTGCGAGAGGTTAACTCTGGCTATGAGTGTGGTATCGGTGTTGATAAGTTTAATGACTGGCAAGAAGGCGATGTCATAGAAGCTTACGAAATGGTGATGAAACGCCGTACTTTAGCTGGAAAATCAAGCTAAACTCTTACCCATTTATCCCCATTTTAAAAGCCCCTATAAATCATAGGGGCTTTATTATTCATCTTGAATTTAATGTATCTACTCATATCTTGCACCTTCGATAAAATTTGCTAGTGGTGAAGGGGAACAGGGAACAGGCAACAGTGTTTTATTTTGATGTTAACTTATTAAAAATTGATTGCCTTCTGATGTTTATTAAGTTTATTTGTTCTGGTGCAAAATGTCACTCTATAGCACTACAAAACAACTACGTTAGAACATTTTACTCTTGGCTATTGCCTCTTGCTTTCTACCAAGATGTATTGTCCTAACCTTAATGCGTGGTGCTATATGCGTGTAAAATTATTAATTAATCAATTACCCAGAAGCCATTTTTCCGCCAATATTGTTCTTTAAGGGCACTTTCTAATTGGCTGTTGGCGATCAAACCTTTTTGTAGTAATAATTCACCCAAACGATTATTTTGAGAGGTTTGAAGTTTAATCGTTTCTTCTAATTGCTCAGAAGAGATCCAATTTTTCTGAAGTAAAATTTGACCTATTTGCATGACGTTATCAGGATTTTTCCCTGAAGGAGACAAAAACTAAATTAGCTGATTGAACTTACTCAAATTTATAACATACTTTATAAATATTTTATATGAAGCTACAGTAATTTTAACATATCTTCTCAGGTAACTAAGTGTTTCTTACCCACTCCCGTTGCTTAGGATAGAAACATTGTGGTTAGATTCTTGCAAGAATTCCCAATAAAATAGAGAGCCAAGGATGATGTTACCTTGACTCTCTTGAAATTAAGTTATGGGATGTTTAGCCAAAAATCACCATTAGTTTTCTTGTGTGGTACGGGTTGTTAAGTCACCCACCTTAGCAAACAGACCCCATTCCACTTGTTCCTCAAGATCAGGATCAATACCAGCAAATACGTCACGGTACAGCGTACGAGAACCATGCCAAATATGACCGAAGAAGAACAATAAAGCAAAGACTGCGTGTCCGAAGGTAAACCAACCTCTGGGACTGGTGCGGAATACCCCGTCAGAACCGAGGGTTTCACGGTCAAAGGTAAAGGGTTCACCTAACTGTGCCTTACGAGCAAACTGCTTAACGTCAGCAGCATTGGTGAAGGTTTGACCACCTAAAGCACCACCGTAGAAGGTAGCAGTTACCCCACTTTGTTCCACACTGAGTTTAGACTCAGCCCGACGGAAAGGAATATCCGCCCGAACAACACCATCCGCATCGGTTAAGACAATGGGGAAGGTTTCAAAGAAGTTAGGCATCCGACGAACGGTTAAAATACGACCCTCACTATCTTTAAACACAGGGTGTCCTAACCATTCTTGGGCGATACCGTCACCACTATCCATGGCACCGGTACGGAATAAACCACCTTTAGCGGGACTATTACCCACATAGTCATAGAAAGCAAGCTTTTCAGGGATTTTAGACCAAGCTTCTGATAAGCTATCGCCAGCAGCCACATTGGCTTCTACACGACGCTCAATTTCTTGTTGGAAGTAACCATTATCCCACTGATAACGGGTAGGTCCAAATAGTTCGATGGGAGTTGTAGCGTTACCATACCACATGGTTCCAGCAACCACGAAAGCAGCAAAGAATACAGCAGCAATACTACTGGATAATACTGTTTCAATGTTACCCATTCTCAGAGCTTTGTAGAGGCGTTCTGGCGGTCTTACGGTTAAGTGGAATAGACCTGCAATAATGCCTACGATACCAGCAGCAATGTGGTGAGCAACGACTCCCCCAGGGTTAAAGGGGTTAAAGCCGGCTGGACCCCATTCCGGTGCCACTGGTTGGACGTGGCCTGTCAAACCGTAGGGGTCAGATACCCACATTCCAGGTCCCCAAAGTCCAGTGAGGTGAAAAGCACCAAAACCGAAACAAAGGAGTCCGGATAAGAATAAGTGAATACCAAACATTTTAGGGAGATCAAGGGCGGGTTCCCCTGTCCGAGCATCAACGAATAGCTCTAAGTCCCAGAATACCCAGTGCCAAACAGCAGCTAGGAATAATAAACCAGATAAAACAATGTGAGCAGCAGCAACACCTTCAAAAGACCAGAAACCAGGGTTAACACCGGTTTCTCCGGTGACACTCCAGCCACCCCAAGATCCGGTTACCCCTAAACGGGCCATGAAGGGAAGAACGAACATCCCTTGTCGCCACATGGGGTTGAGAACAGGATCACTCGGATCAAAAATAGCTAACTCATAAAGAGCCATAGAACCTGCCCAACCGGCTACTAGGGCAGTGTGCATTAAATGGACGGAAATTAAGCGTCCTGGGTCATTCAGAACAACTGTGTGAACTCGATACCAAGGTAGTCCCATTGACTACGCTCCTCCTGTTGAGAATATGTCTACTTCGACGTTTTTCTTATTTTGGTTTTAAGGTTACGTGACTTGAGTTAAGCGATCGCTGTTAAACAACTCTCACCGCCCAAAAGTCAGCTAACCTACATTATGCCAAGAAAATGAAATTTATTTAAAGAAGTGTAACTATTGTTAGTCTCGATTGCAAGTCTTTCCGTCTGCTGTCGTCAAGATTGCATAGTCTATATGTTCTATCTTTGGAGTCATCAGTATGAGTAAAATGACGAAAATTCTGATAAAGATAGGAATATTTTAGTTATGATTTAGGGAGTCAATATTTTTAGTTCGAGATGAAGTATCAAGATAGCAGTGGTCATCATATAATTCTCTTTGGAGACAGTATTGAACTTTTAGACCAGGAAATTCAAGACAACAGTATTCATCTTATTTTCGCTGATCCTCCCTATAATATTGGTAAAAAATATGCTAATTTTGTTGACAAATGGCCAACAGAAGAAGACTATTTATCTTGGTGTTATTCTTGGTTAGAATTATGTTTCAAAAAGCTTCATCCTGAAGGAAGTATTTATCTGATGGCTAGTACCCAAACTATTCCATACCTAGATATTTATTTACGTCAACATCTTCATATTTTATCAAGAATTATTTGGCATTATGACAGTTCAGGAGTACAAGCAAAGAATTATTTTGGTTCTTTATATGAACCGATAATTTATGGAGTCAAAAATCCTAAATCATATACCTTTAATAGAGATGATATTAAAATAGAAGCAAAGACGGGTTCAAAAAGAAAATTAATTGACTATCGTAAAGCAATTCCTACAGTTTACAATTCCCAAAAAGTTCCTGGAAATGTTTGGTATTTTCCAAGAGTTCGTTATCGCATGGAAGAATATGAAAAACATCCAACTCAAAAACCAGAAGCACTTTTGAAACGTATCATCTTAGCAAGTAGTAATGCTGGAGATACTATTCTTGATCCTTTTTCGGGAACTTTTACGAGTTCAGCAGTTGCGCAAAAATTGGGAAGGAAATCTATTGGAATTGAAATTGAAGAAGATTACCTAAAAATTGGTTTAAGACGTTTAGGAATTTCTACACATTATAATGGTACTTTTTTACAAAAACCTTTAAAAAGTTATCAAAGAAATAATCAACAATTAGAGTTGTTTAAAGATGAATAATAAACACCAATTCACTCAGACTATTTTTGAAATACTCAATCAGTATTTTGAAGAAAATTCTGAAGATATTTTCCAAAATAGTCCTCTATTACAATATTTGAATATTAAAACAAAATCAGCAAATAAAGGCTCAAAGTCTAGGCCATCTCTTGGTAATCATTATGCACTTTATGTCTTAGTTGAAGATTATATTAATAAAGGATTTTATAATCAAAAAAGTTACGAAGAATATGAAGGAGCAAGATTTTCAGATTTATTACGTCGTCAACGAGAATTACCTTTTGGAGAAAAGTTACAAAATCATGCACTAAATCATCGTCTTAACATGGAATTTACTAAATATTTCCCGACTCTTGGACAACAACCTATTTTAAGAGATGTAGAAACCAGTCGTTATTGGATTAATGAAAACTTATTAATCATAAAAGTGGCAAAAGTTAAGTATAATATTGCTATAGTTGTCAAAGAAATTATAGATACTTACGTCAATGCACGTCAACAATCATTTAGAGATTTTATGAGTTATTGTGATGAATTATTAGAAATTGAAAATAAAGATAATAATGAAGCAGTAAATTTCATTAAAAGTCTTTTAAGACCTAATATAGATGCAAGAGTATTTGAAATTACAAGTTATGCAATTCTTAAAACTTTTTATGCAGAACAAAAGATATTTTGGGGTTATTCTTTAGAAGAATTAAATGAAGATAACTTAATCCTATATAAAACTGGTCGAACTAACGCTAATGATGGTGGGATTGATTTTGTAATGAAACCATTAGGTCGTTTTTTTCAAGTTACAGAAACGATAGATATTAATAAATATTTTTTAGATATTGATAAGGTACAAAAATACCCTATTACTTTTGTTGTCAAATCCAATGAAACACCAGAAAAGATTAAAGAAAAAATAAAAAAACAAGCTAAACTTAAATATAAGATAAACGCAATTGTTAATCGTTACCTAAACTCTGTTGAGGAAATAATTAACCTTCCTATGTTGCACGAATATATTAACACCATTATTGATCAGGGGAAGATATCAGATATTATTAAAGAAATTGCTGTCCAAAGTCAATTAGAATTTAATCTAAACCCATCTAACAAAAATTAATTAATGACTTATCATAGAACCATTCATTTTTCTGATACAGATGCAGCAGGGGTTGTTTATTTTGTAGCTTTATTATCTATCTGTCATGAAGCGTATGAAAATGCTTTACAAGTAGCAGAAATTGATCTGAAAACTTTTTTTACCAGTTCAGATATTGCTATTCCTATTTTTCACGCTGACATTGATTTTTATCAACCTTTATTTTGTGGTGATCGCATACAAATTCATCTTCAACCGATTCAATTAAACGAAACAGAATTTGAGATAAACTATCAAATTTTTCATGAAAATAATTTAGATAAATTGATTGCTAAAGCAACAACTAAGCACGTTTCAGTTACCCCTAAAATTCATCAACGAAATCCTTTACCATTATTTCTGATTCAATGGTTACAAGGCAATCTAAATAACTGTTAACTATACCTAATAATCCATTCCGAATCTAACTATTTTTGCCATCGCTTTTAACTATGATTGATGTATTTCTAACCAATTCTCTAAATCAGCTATGCTGTTAAACTCCAGTAGTGCTTCACCGAGGTTTTCTAATTCTTCAATTGAGAGATTTTCAAGACTTTGACGAACTTCTGGAGATAATTCTCCCACCTTTCGATTTAGTAGTCGGAGAATAAGGGATTTTTCTCCTTCTTGTCGTCCTTCTTCCCGTCCTTCTTGCTTAATTTCTCGGTAAACTCGTGTTTCCTTAAGAGTAATTCCTAACATTTCCTCTACCTCTCTTTGACTAAGTTGCTCAAATTTGTACATTACTATGGTAGTAATTAACTCTATTATGTCTTGGTTTAATGATTGAGGGCTTTCTTGCTGAGTTTTTTGTAACAAATACCTAGCTTCTTGGGGTGCTTGTTCCTCATCCACTGTAGTTAACAAAAGGAGGAAAATACTAAAACTATATGCTATATTGTATGCTCGTTAGTTTTTCTGAGAGAAAAGATCAGTGAAATTCAAGTCGTTTCAAACTTTCTTAATGGCTAATGTAATCACTGGATTGGTTGTTACTACTCCTGTTATTACTTTAGCCCAACCTTCTAATAGTCCTTTGTTAATTGCTCAAGAGATAAAGCAGCTTGATGAAGAAATGATTCGTCAAGCAATGGAAGCCATTAACCAAGCTGAAAATCGTGAAGACATTGACGCAATGTTAAAATTTTTGGCTCCTTTTTCTATTTCTGAGATAACAGTAGAATACAAAGGCAACATTTTAACGACTAATTTAGAAGGGATTAATGCCCATCGGCGAATGTTAAAAAATACATTCGCTCTGGTCAAAGAACGAGAAATACTTAATGATTACATGACAGTTAGAATTACCCCTGATGGAAAAATTGCCACAGTGACAAGGGTTATTTTTGAGAACTTAACAACCAAAGATGAGCAAAAATTTATGGTTTCAGGAACAGATATTCTTCGATTTGCTCTGATTGATAATCAACCGAAAATTATCTCCGTTAAAAGCCAAGGATGGCTCGAACCCAAGCCAACTGAATAACTTTATTGAAGACTCATTAAAAAATAATAAGAAGAGGAACAAACATGAAAAAAAACAAAGTATTTACATTTAGCTTAACCGTCACAACATTATTAACCACCATGCAACTATTTACTGCTCCAGCACAAGCCAATTTCGGCGACTTTCTCTTAGGGGTTGGGGCTACTCTTGGTGTAGGAGCAATTGTTGAGGGAAATCGGCAAGATGCAGAGAGAAGATATCGTCCTGTTCCTCCCAGGGAGGAATATTTTAGAGGCATACAAGATGGGGTCAATGGAGCAAATTACGATAACCCAAGAAACTCCTTAGACTACGATCGCGGTTATGAAGAGGGAATTCGTCGCCGTAGACGATAAATTCTATTTACTCCTTCCCCTGCAGCAGTCACTCAAGATACCTTGAGATCCCGTGAAAAGTGAGCTTTATTCATAAGATACATCATTAGTTGAGTGAAGCAAGGGAAGCATAGGGAGAAGAATATCAATTGCGTCTCTAGTCATTTTGAGAATTGTTATGAATTATTCATTATTTTTCGTAGTGTAAAATTTCATTAGCAACCCGATCGCAGACTCCAACCTCTCCTAAAAGCGTCCGCATTTGTTCATAATCAGCGAAGGTTTTTTGGCGACGTTCAGGGTTTAATAATAAGTCCAAAGATTCATCTACAATGCGCTCAATTTTTGCCTCTTCTTGTAATAATTCGGGTACAATTTCTTCCATAACCACTAAGTTAGGAGGAGACATAAAGGGAATAGAAAACTTAAGAATATTCCTGGCGATCCACATGGTTAACGGATTAACTAAACAAAGGACTAATTGAGGAATATCTAATAAAGCCAATTCTAAATTAACCGTTCCTGACTTAGCAATGGCAAAGTCAGCAGCGGCCATCACTTCTATAGCTCGTCCATCAAATAAAGTAATGGATAAATCATATTGTTTAACCATTTCTTCGATGGTATGACGGTATTCTTTTAAAGAAATAGGTAAAAGAAAATGGAGATCAGGAACCTTTTCTTGTAATTTCTGTGCTGCCTTACAAACTAGGGGTAAATGATACTTTAATTCTTGATAACGAGACGCTGGAAATAAGCCAATCACCGGCTGATCTTCTTTAATTCCTAATGCTTGACGAGTGGCTTCTCTGCTTGGAGCTTTTGCCATTCTATCTAACAAAGGATGACCCACCCATTTAACGTTTACCCCTTTTTTCTCAAAAAATCTTGCTTCTTCGGGAAAAATCGCCAATAAAATATCAGTAATTTCGGCAAACTGTTCAATGGTTTTGTTATTGGGGGCCCAAACCCAAGACTGAGGAGCAATATAATAAATAATCGGCACATGGGATAAATGTTTACGGGCGTACTTTCCAAAGGCCACATTTGGCCCCATATAATCTAATAAAATTAACACATCCGGGGGATTATCCCGTAAATAGGCCTTAACCCGACGCTGCATTAACCAGGTAGGAATAATAAACGGTAACGCTTCAACAATACCAATCGACCCAATACTAGCCGTATTTCCTAATAATTTAGCCCCGGCTGCTGCCATGCGATCGCCCCCTAATGCCAAAATTTCTAAAGGGATGTTTTGCCGTTTTGCTTGTCGATAGAGAGCTTCTACCAACATGGCTCCTTGTAAATCCCCTGAAACTTCCCCGGTACTGATAAAAATTTGCATAACTTCCTCTTTAACCCATAATTATCAATGGATGATTACTTAATTCAGCTTTTAATCTCTCTTTTGAATACAAAACACACTTAATCTTTACTCTTTATCATGGTTAACTTTAACTATGACCTGGGATGGGTCCCCGTCGTTTTTCTCCTGTCGTTGAGAGTTGAAGAAAATGACGTAAATATTGGGCGTATTCATTATTATCTAAATTTTCTAACTTTTCTAGAGCCTGTTGCAAGGTGAGATCAGACCGATATAGGAGACGAAATGCCTTTTTAAGATAGCCCACATCTTCTGTGGTCAGTCCAGCCCGTTTTAACCCCACTAAATTGAGCGATCGCACCCTAGAGGGGTTTCCTTCGATCATCATAAAGGGAGGGGCATCACGATCAATCCGACTCATTCCCCCTAACATAGCGTTGCGGCCAATTCTCACAAATTGATGAATCCCTAAAACCCCGCCAATAACTGCCCTAGACTCAATATAAACATGGCCAGCTAAAGCGACAGCATTAGCGATGATCACATGGTCTTCAATGACACAATTATGGGCAACATGAACATAGGCCATCAACAAATTATTATCACCAATTTCTGTCACTTCATCGGCGTGGGTTGCTTTGTTAACGGTGACAAATTCTCGGATGGTGTTACCATCTCCAATTTTGACCCGACTGGGGGCCCCTTTATATTTTAGGTCTTGGGGATCTAAGCCAATGACTGCACTGGGAAAAATGCGGTTATTTTCACCAATTTCTGTGGGTCCTTCAATGACCACATGGGGGCCAATGGTCGTTTGTGCGCCTATTTTCACCTGATCACCAATGACAGCATAGGGGCCTACTTCTACGGTGGGATCGATTTGTGCCTTCGGATGAATGACAGCAGTAGGATGAATTAGCGTAGTCAACGGGTTATCTCCCTTTGGATAGGTCAGCATAGAATTTAGTTATAGGGTACACAAAAAAGCTTTTTAAGGGAACAGGGAAATGAGAATTAAGGACAATAATATATGATGACGTAAAATCGTTATTTTGGGTTCTGCTTATCAATCACTGCTTTAAATATCAGTTGACAAAACTAGGCTTGATCCGTAATAACTAATAACTAATCTTTTTTGGTAAGGATTCATGAATTCAACTTGGGATCTCGTTACCCTCTCTTACTTTTCACCGAAAACTTGGCTAAATGCCAGTTATATTTATCGTTTAGTGGGTTTATTTGCTGCTTGGCGTGAATCTAGCTTTTTATTACAATGGAGCGAGGCGATCGGTGCTTTATTAATCAGCCTTGTTTTTATTTTTAGTCCCTTTATTACCACTGGTTTAATTGGGGTTTGGTTAATTGCTATTATCGGCTATTGGGGCATTTTAACTCTATCTGATACCCAAAAACCTGGGTTTAGTCCGATTCATTTATTGGTATTTCTTTATTGGGGAATTTCTGCCGTTGCAGTGGCTTTATCTCCAGTAAAGGCTGCTGCTTTTTCGGGGTTTATTAAGTTGACTTTGTACTTAGCCTTTTTTGTTTTCTCGGCGAGAATTTTGCGATCGCCTCGGTTAACTAATTGGTTAATTACAGTGGTTTTAGGCATTGGTTTAGTGGTGGGTTGTTATGGGATTCGACAACAAATTTTTGGGGTGGAACAGTTGGCTACTTGGAATGATCCCACTTCAGAATTAGCTAATGCAACCAGGGTTTATAGTTATTTAGGGAATCCTAATTTATTATCTGCTTATTTATTACCGTCTATTGCTTTGGGTATTGCTGCTTTTTTTGTTTGGCAAGGTTTATTCCCGAAATTGTTAGCCATTACCATTACTTTAGTGAATACAGCTTGTCTTTATTTTACGGGAAGTCGTGGCGGTTGGATCGCAATGGTAGCTTTAATAGCAACATTTTTATTATTGTTTTTTGTTTGGTTTAAAAACAATTTATCTCCGTTTTGGCGTAAATGGTTATTACCATTGGTGTTTGCTGTTTTAGGGGGTTTAATGTTTGCTGCGATTGTCTCTGTTGACTCGTTACGCATCAGGGTGATGAGTATCTTTATGGGAAGAGGAGATAGTAGTAATAATTTTCGCATTAATGTTTGGATGGCGGTATTAGATATGATCCGCGATCGCCCCTTAATTGGCATTGGTCCAGGAAACAGTGCTTTTAATAAGATTTATCCTCTTTATATGAGTCCGAAATATAGTGCCTTAAGTGCTTATTCTGTGTTATTAGAAACGGCGGTAGAAACCGGTTTAATTGGCTTAAGTATTTTTATTTGGTTAATGGTTGTTACTGTTAGTCAAGGAGTCCAACAAATTCAACGATTAAGGGATAAAAATAATCCCTATGGTATTTGGTTAATGGCTGCGATCGCTGCGATGGCGGGTTTACTGGCCCAAGGGTTATTTGATACGGTTTGGTATCGTCCTCAAGTGAATACGTTATGGTGGTTTTTGGTTGCTTTAATTGCCAGTCAATATCAACCCAAACAAAAAGAAAATCCCAGGAATACTGTTGATTATTAACCGATGTTTACTGTTGATAAATAACGGCTTATTTGCTAATTAGAGACACCAAAAAAAAGGTCTCTTTTTTTATGATAAATTTGTTTATTTTTTGCAGAGACCAAGAAAGTGTTTTATGTTTTGTTAAGTTTTGTTAGCTTCAAGCATAGACACTACCATTATGCAATTATATGGTATATTTAAGTGACGTTAAATACCTCTGGTCAATGAAATCTCAGATAATTTCCCTACAACAAGAACAACAATCAGTCATTAAATTTAATAAAAATTTCAAAACTCCCAATCCAATTCCTGAAGCCGGTATTAAGCAAGTCATAAAATTAATGCAAAAGGGAAGACTTTATCGCTATAACTTCTCAGATAATTTTACCAATTTTCCTCAGCCTTATGAGTTAAATAATGAAGATGAAGAATTAGCGACTGAAGTAGCTAAGCTAGAATATGAATTTAGTCTTTATACGAAACATAAGTATGTTGTTGCTGTTAATTCCTGCGGAAGTGCTATCTTTTTAGCCCTAAAAGCAAGTGGGGTCAATGTGGGAGACAAAATATTAACGAATGCTTTTACCTTCACAGCAGTTCCTAGTAGTATTGTTCATGCCGGTGGTGTCCCTATTTATGTGGAGTGCAACTCGGAATATATAATTGATCTTGAAGATTTAAAACGCAAAATAGAAGTTCATCCAGATGCCAAGTTTTTCGTTTTGTCTCATATGAGAGGACACATATCCGATTTAGATGCTATCAAGAAGATTTGCGCTCAAGCAGGAATTTGTTTGATAGAGGATTGCGCTCATAGTTTAGGAGCCAAATGGAATGAAAACTTAGTTGGACATCATGGAGAAATTGCTTGCTTTAGTACCCAAAGTTATAAAATGCTTAACTCTGGTGAAGGGGGATTAATTGCTACCAATAATGCAGAATTTGCTGCCTATTGCATTTTAGCCGCCGGTTCTTACGAGAAGTTGTACAAGAAACATCTTGCTCGTCCTTATGATGATAATTTATTTGAAAAATTAAAGCCTCATATTCCCAATTTTAGTTTGAGAATGAGTAATTTAACGGCTGCTGTCTTAAGACCTCAGATAAAATTTTTAGACAATAAGATATCTCAAGACAGGTCAAGGTACAATCAATTAGTACAAATCCTAAGTTCTGTTAGGAATATTTATATTCCTTCTCCTCTAGAAAAAGTAAAACGAGCGCCCGATAGTTTACAATTTAATCTTTTGGGATTAACTTCAGAACAGGTGGATCGATTCGTACAACAAACCAAGGAGAGGGGTGTACTTATGCAGATTTTTGGTAGAGATGATAATTCTCGTTATTACAAAAACTGGCAATACTCATTTACAGAAACACCTAGTCTGGAAAAAACCGAATCAATTATTTCTTCTGCTTGTGATCTGAGATTATCATCGTCTTTTAATGTAGATGATATTAATTTAATCGGCTACATTATCAAAGATTCTTTGTATAAAATATTGAGAGAAGATGATTATCAAGATTATCGCAATGGATTAACAGACTACTTTGAAAATATCGAAGAAGTAAAAAGCAAATACGATACTTGGGTATCATTTTATGATCAAGAACATTACGATAATGGCTGGACAGTATTACTCAACCATGTTGCTTACACCCTCATATCCTATTTAAAGAAAGATGCTTTGATTTTAGATATTGGATGTGGGACGGGATTATTAGGTCGAGAACTCAATTCTTACGGCTTCAAAAACCTCCAAGGTCTAGATATTAGCCAAAATTCTTTGGACAGATTAAGAGACCAAGGAATATATAAAGCTTTGCATCTAGAAAAATTAGGTGAAACACTTTCTTTTACAGATAATAAATTTGATGCTTTGGTATCAACTGGTGTTTTTACTCGCAATCAAGTTCCTTTAGAAAGTTTTGAAGAATTGATTCGGATTCTCAAACCAGGTGGTATATTTGCTGTCGTTCTCAGAGTTGAAGATGATGAGTTCTATTACAAACAAATCAAAAGCTATTGTGACATAAATATCTGGAAAGAAGTTTTAAAAACAAAAATTACTGTCTTAAAAAGCTGTAACCACGAGCTAGTAATTTTGCAGAAGTAGAGGATTTCTACCTGTTAATTTTCCGGTTTAACTTGATGGAGCTTTTTCTAGAAGACAAGAAACTGTAGAATCCTAGACATAACTAAACATTACTGTCTAGGATATTCTTAAGATAGTCTGTTGATGTCAGAAAAAGTCAGGAAAAAGTTGAAAACCAAAATTTGCCTTCAAAATCTGATTAAAATTTATGGAGATCGCCCTCGTACTGCACTCAAGTTATTTCGAGACGGTCGAACCAGAGATGAGATTTTAGAGTTAACCAATCAGGTTGTCGGGATTGCAGATGTCTCTCTTGAGATTAATCAAGGAGAATTGTTTGTCATTATGGGGTTATCTGGTTCAGGGAAATCCACTCTAATTCGCTGTCTTAACCGTTTGATTAAGCCCACAAGTGGGCATATTTACATTGATGAGGAAGATATTGTCCATGTCAATGAGAAAAGAATGCGAGAAATCCGCTTAAACAAAATATCAATGGTGTTCCAAAAATTTGGGCTATTTCCTCATAAAAGCGTCCTAGAAAATGTAGAATATGGTCTCAAAGTACGGGGAATTGAGCCAGTTAAACGCCATCAGAAAGCAAGGGAAACCTTAGCCCTAGTCGGGTTAGAAAAATGGGCAAATTATTTACCTTCTTCTTTGAGTGGCGGAATGCAGCAAAGAGTCGGTTTAGCCCGGGCCTTAGCTACCGATGCGGAAATTTTACTGATGGATGAACCCTTTAGCGCGCTTGATCCCCTGATTCGACGAGAAATGCAAAAGGAATTACTCAGTCTGCAAAAAGAACTCCAGAAAACGATTATTTTTATTAGTCATGATATTTACGAAGCTTTTAGACTAGGTGATCGCATGGTCGTCATGAAAGAGGGTAAAATTGTTCAGCTTGGCACACCAAAAGAAATTATTAGCCAACCGGCTAATGATTATATTCGGGCTTTTCTTCAAGATATATATGATTCTCAAGCTATTCTAGAACAATAAATTATTATCAAACAATGTTCATCAAACAATTACCGAAATTCACAAAGAAAATCTCCTTACTCATTTTGTTAACCAGTTTTTTAATGGCTTGTCAACAAACACCCCCATCACCAGACGAAACAACCGAATCAACTGAGAAAGTGACTCTGCGGACGGCTCATAGTAACTGGATCGAAGAACATTTCCAAACAGAGATTGTCAAGATTGGCTTAGAAAAACTAGGGTATCAAGTTGAAACCCCTAGAGAAATTGATTACCCAGCCCTTTATGTTTCCGTAGCCAATGGAGATTTAGACTATAGCACGGTTTACTATACCCCTGGACACGAAGCCTTCTTTGACAATGCTGGTGGCCAAGCCAAGTTAGAAGGGGTTGGTATGCTCACCCCCAATGGCGTACAAGGCTATCAAATCGATCAAAAAACAGCCCAGCAACATAACATTACGAACCTTGAACAGTTCAAAGATCCCAAAATTGCTCAACTATTTGATTCTGATGGTGATGGAAAAGCTAATTTAGTGGGTTGTAACGCAGGTTGGGCTTGTGAATTAATTATCGAGCATCATCTTGACGCTTATGGACTTAGGGAGACTGTGGAACACGATCGAGGACAATATACCGCTTTACTTGCCAATAGCCTAACTCGCTACAACCAAGGTAAATCGGTGTTTTTCTATGCCTATAATCCCCATTGGATCGGGGCTGTATTAAAACCTACTGAAGATGTGATTTGGTTAGAAGTTCCGTTTACCACTTTACCCAACAAAATGGATAATCTCACAGAAAAGGAGACCTCAGTTAATGGAAAAAATCTCGGTTTTCCCAAAACGCAACAACGCATTGTCGCTAACAAGAAATTCTTAGAGGATAATCCCATAGCCAAGCGTTGGTTTGAGTTAGTCCAAATTCCCGCTGAAGATATTAATCAAGAAAGTCTCCGCATTAAAGAGGGAGAAAATAAACCCGAAGATATTCGCCGTCATGCTCAAGAATGGGTTGACAACAATCAAGAGTTATTTAATAGTTGGATAGAAAAAGCGAGTAATGATTAAACAGGTTAAGATAGAATCAAATGGATAAACTCTTATCTGGTTATCTTATAGCGACTGACAACCCGAAAGGGATAGATATTATCTTAAACCCCTTTCAACTTTATACAATTCCTCTTGATGATTGGATTAGCAAAATTATTAACTTTGTTGTTGATAACTTTCGTCCCTTTTTTCAGGCGGTTAGCCTTCCGATTGATTGGGGATTAAAAAGAATAGAATGGGGGTTTACTAATACTCCCCCGTTAATTTTTATCATAATTATTGGTTTAATCGCATGGCAATTAGCAGGGAGAAAAATTGCCCTTTATAGCATCATATCCTTAACCTTAATTGGCTTCGTCGGTGCTTGGGAACAAGCAATGATATCTTTGGCTCTAGTGGTGACAGCAGTGTTATTTTGTCTAGTGGTTGGGATTCCTGTCGGTATTCTCAGTGCTAAAAACGATCGCCTTGAACGAATCATTCGTCCTCTGCTGGATGTGATGCAAACCCTACCTTCGTTTGTCTATCTTGTCCCTGTTGTTATGCTTTTTGGCATTGGGGAAGTCCCTGGCGTAATTGCCACGATCATTTTTGCCATCCCTCCCCTGATTCGTCTGACTAATTTAGGCATTAGACAAGTTTCCTCAGAGGTGATTGAAGCAGCACTCGCCTTCGGTTCAACGCCTTGGCAAGTTTTGTGGGAAGCACAAATTCCCCTAGCAATGCCTACGATTTTAGCAGGAATCAATCAAGCTATTCTGATGGCTTTATCTATGTCCGTCGTTACCTCCATGATTGCTGTACCAGGACTAGGACAGATGGTTTTACGGGGAGTTGGTCGTTTAGACGTAGGACTTGCTGCTGTAGGCGGATTAGGCATTGTTCTCTTAGCCATTATGCTTGATCGTATTACCCAAGCTGTGAGTCGTTAACTAGGAATTATTGCCCTGCAAAAGGGGCTTTTTATTAAAAAACGAAAAAGTCCTGATAAAAAAGCTAAAAAGAAGAAGACTTAGACCAAATTTTTAGTTAATTTGTCCTTTTTTCAGTCCCAAAACAATGTTGGGCAATTTTGCCGTAGTCTAAACTCCAGATCAAAGGCGATCGCCTTCAACTTCAAGAAGAGATCGCCCGAAATCTGTGGTAAGGAGTGATGGCTAACCAACTAGACAGTAACTTCAACGAAGTGGTCATTGGTTAACTGTGTGGATTGAATCCCTTTGAAAATAGCTAACTCCTGACTATCAAACATCACAGAAGTATCATTATTAATGTCAGTTAAGGTTAAAGCACCAAAGCTTAAACTATCTGCTAATCCAATCCTATCAACTCCTAACTCAAAATCAGTGATAGTATCAGTTCCTTGATTGGTTTCTAAGACAAAGATATCATTACCACCCTTACCAGTACGAGTATCATTTTCAGCCAGTCCTAAAAGATAATCGTTACTGTCTGTACCAATAATAGCTCGATTACCAGTGAGGGGGTCATAAGCAGTTCCTTGTAAACCATTATCTCCTTCAATTGCCAAATAATTAACCACTTCCGTTGTATGACTGGTTTCACCATCGAAGGTGGTATCTTCTTGTATGGTGACTTGAACCCCATTAGTGGTTAGATTTTGAAAACGTAAAGCAGAAGCATCAGGCCCGTCATAGGTGGCAATATTGGCTAGGAAGTGGGGAATATCTGTAAACTCCCCACCGAAATTAATATTAAATAAGTCATGGGTAACACTATTACTGGTACTAGCAGCTTGGTATGTTACTCCATTACTGTTTCCTGAGCCGGAAGCGATCGCTAAATAACCAATGGTTTCATCGGAATGACCTTCTGAGTTTCTGCCTTTGATTTCGTCCTCTTCCATGACAACTTCAAACCCATCAGCAGTAGCATTTTGTTGACGAGTGCGTACTAAGTCTGTTTCGTTATCGGTTTGTACTTGACTAAAGATAACAGGGGTATCAGCAAATTCGATGTCAAACTCAACGGTTTGCCAAGGGGTTAAGGTTAGATCATTAGGAGTGCTGGTAGCGTCACTATCAAAGCTTCCTACCTCAACTAAGGTACCATCAGACAGTTGATAGGTTCCTGCTTCAAAAACGAAATAACTCAAGGTTTCTGAGGTATGGGAACCATCTTCATTAATGGGTTCTTGCAGGTAAATATCAAAGCTATTACTGGTGACATTGGTAATGCGAGGGGTAGCTAGTTGACCACCGTTGAAGGAGACAGACGGGGTAAAAATGACAGGATTATTGTAGGTATGATCAAAGGCAATGGTTTGCCGATTATGATCAAGGGTAATGGTATCAGCTTCCCCTAATTTTTGATTCTCTGCTGTGATGATATTGGATTCAATTTCATCTATATCATTAATGTTAATGGTAAATTGCTGATTAAAAGTGAATTCCCCATCGCTGGTTTGCACTTCAATGATGTGGCTAGTATTAGTTTCAAAATCGAGTAAAGTGCCGTCAGCTACAATTATTTGATTGCCATTAATAGCAAAACGTCCTTCCGCATCATCAACAAGGGTGTAGGTATGGCTATCTCCTGCATCGGGGTCTGTGGTGCTTAAATTACCGATAAATGTACTATTGACACTGTTTTCATGAATGGTTGTATTGTCTAAATTAAGAGCGGTGGGTGCTTGATTTTCATTCAAGATATCATTAACTTGAATGGTAAAGGTTTCATCAAAGTCCAAGCCACCACTGTCGGTAGTACGCACTGTGATATCGTGGCTAGTGTTGCTTTCAAAATCTAGTAAAGTACCGTCAGCGACAATTATTTGATTGCCACTAATAGCAAAACGTCCTCCAGCATCATCAACAAGGGTGTAGGTATGGCTATCTCCTATATTGGGGTCTTCTGTGTTTAGCGTAGAAACCACTGTACCATTGGGGCTATTTTCGTTAACACTTTCGTTAATACCGGCAACCGTTAAATTGGCAAGTTCAATCACTGCATCGAAGTTACTACGACCAAACACCACATAACTCTCTCCTGAATAAATATTCCCATTGGGGTTAGCATTACTTGCGCCAATAATCAGGTCATCAAAACCATCCCCATTCACATCCCCTGCACTACTGACAGAACCTCCTGGTCTGTCACTACTATGAATACCATTGATAACAAAGCCGTTACTACCATCAAGAGATGATAGATTGAAGCTGGCCGCAAAGCCAGCATCCGAGCCAAACACCACATAACTCTCTCCTGAATAAATATTCCCATTGGGGTCAGCACCCTCTGCACCAATAATGAGGTCATCGATACCATCCCCATTGACATCCCCTGCACTACTGACAGAACTTCCTGATCTGTCACGACTATCAATACCATTGAGAACAAAGCCATTATTCCCATCGAGAGATGATAGGTCTAAACTGGGTGCAAAGCCATTATCAGAACCAAAGACCACATAACTCTCTCCTGCATTAGTATTATCATTGGGGTCAGCATTACTTGCGCCAATAATGAGGTCATCGATGCCATCCCCATTCACATCCCCCGCACCACTGACAGAACGTCCTGAAAGGTCACGACTATCAATACCATTGAGGACAAAGCCGTTACTACCATCAAGAGATGATAGGTCTAAACTTGCAGCAAAGCCATTATCAGAACCAAACACAACATAACTCTCTCCTGGATCACTCTTACCATTGGGATCAGCCAATAATGCGCCAATAATGAGGTCATCAAAACCATCCCCATTGACATCCCCTGCACTACTGACAGAAAATCCTGAATAGTCAGCAATATCAATACCATTGAGAACAAAGCCATTATTCCCATCGAGAGATGATAGGTCTAAACTTGTAGCAAAGCCAGTATCAGAACCAAAGACCACATAACTCTCTCCTGCATCACTCTTACCATTGGGGTCAGCATTACTTGCGCCAATAATAAGATCATCGAAACCATCCCCATTGACATCTCCTGCACCACTGACGGAACGTCCTGATCTGTCACCACTATCAATACCATTGAGAACAAAGCCGTTACTACCATCAAGAGATGATAGGTCTAAACTTGCAGCAAAGCCATTATCAGAACCAAACACAACATAACTCTCTCCTGCATTACTATTATCATTGGGGTCAGTACCACTTGCGCCAATAATGAGGTCATCAAAACCATCCCCATTAACATCCCCTGCACTGCTGACAGAACCTCCTGATCCGTCACCACTATCAATACCATTGAGAACAAAGCCGTTACTACCATCGAGAGATGATAGGTCTAAACTTGCAGCAAAGCCAGTATCAGAACCAAAGACCACATAACTCTCTCCTGCATCACTATTCTCATTGGGGTCAGCAAAATATGCGCCAATAATGAGGTCATCAATGCCATCCCCATTCACATCCCCTGCACCACTGACAGAACCTCCAGAGTAGTCAAAATTATCAATACCATTGATAATAAAGCCACTGAGGAGACGAATTCCAGTGGGTGCATCATTATCATTGAGGTCATTCACCGTAATAGTGAAGGTTTCATCAAAGGCCAAGCCTTCACTATCGGTGGTACGAACGGTAATATCATGGCTACTATTGCTTTCAAAGTCCAGTAAACTGCCGTTAGCTACAATTATTTGATTGCCACTAAGCGCAAAACGTCCTTCCGCATCATCAACAAGGGTGTAAGTATGGGTATCTCCTGCATCGGCATCTGTGGTGCTTAAATTCCCGATAACTGTATTATTTGCACTGTTTTCGTCAATGATTGTACTGTCTAAAGCAATAGCAGTGGCACTCTCGTTAACGTCATTAACTTGAATTGTGAAGGTTTCATCAAAGGTTAAACCTTCACTGTCCGTGGTACGAACAGTGATATTGTGGCTACTATTGCTTTCAAAATCCAGTAAACTGCCATCAGCTACAATTAACTGATTGCCACTAATAGCAAAACGTCCTTCCGCATCATCAACAAGGGTGTAAGTATGGGTATCTCCTGCATCGGGATCTGTGGTGTTTAAATTACCAATAACGGTATCATTTGAACTGTTTTCGTCAATGATTGTATTGTCTAAAGCAATAGCAGTGGCACTCTCGTTAACATCATTAACTTGAATAGTGAAGGTTTCATCAAAGTCCAAGCCACCACTGTCGGTAGTACGAACAGTGACATCATGGCTAGTGTTGCTTTCAAAATCTAGTAAAGTACCGTCAGCTACAATTAACTCATTGCCACTAATAGCAAAACGTCCTCCCGCATCATCCATAAGGGTGTAGGTATGGACATCTCCTATATTGGGGTCTTCTGTGTTTAGTGTAGACACCACTGTCCCATTGGGGCTATTTTCGTTAATACCGGCAACCGTTAAATTGGCAAGTTCAATTACTGCATTAAAGTCACTACGACCAAAGACCACATAACTCTCTCCTGCCGCACTATTATCATTGGGGTCAGCACCACTTGCACCAATAATAAGGTCATCAAAGCCATCCCCATTGATATCCCCTGCACCACTGACAGAACGTCCTAAAAAGTCAGAACTATCAATACCATTGATAACAAAACCATTACTACCATCGAGAGATGATAGGTCTATACTCGCAGCAAACCCAGTATCAGAACCAAAGACCACATAACTCTCTCCTGCATTAGTATTATCATTGGGGTCAGCATTACTTGCGCCAATAATGAGGTCATCGATACCATCCCCATTAACATCCCCTGCACCACTGACAGAAGTTCCTGAAAAGTCAAAATTATCAATACCATTGAGAACAAAGCCGTTACTCCCATCAAGAGATGATAGGTCTAAACTCGCAGCAAAACCAGTATCAGAGCCAAACACCACATAACTCTCTCCTGAATAAATATTCCCATTGGTGTCAGCACCATTTGCCCCAATAATGAGGTCATCAAAACCATCCCCATTCACATCCCCTGCACCACTAACAGAAGTTCCTGAGTCGTCACGACTATCAATACCATTGAGAACAAAACCGTTACTCCCATCGAGAGATGATAGGTCTAAATTTCCAGCAAAGCCAGCATCAGAACCAAAGACCACATAACTCTCTCCTGCATCACTATTACCATTGGGGTCAGCCAAATATGCGCCAATAAGGAGGTCATCGATGCCATCCCCATTAATATCCCCTGCACCACTAACAGAAAATCCTGACCAGTCAGCACCATCAATACCATTGAGAACAAAGCCGTTACTCCCATCGAGAGATGATAGGTCTAAACTTGCAGCAAACCCAGCACCAGAGCCAAACACCACATAACTCTCTCCTGCATTAAGCGTACCATTGGGGTCGGCAACATATGCGCCAATAATGAGGTCATCAAAACCATCTCTATTCACATCTCCTGCACCACTAATGGAATGTCCTGATCTGTCACTACTATCAATACCATTAAGAACAAAGCCATTATTACCATCGAGAGATGATAGGTCTAAACTTGCAGCAAACCCAGCACCAGAGCCAAAGACCACATAACTCTCCCCTGCATCCCCATTACCATTGGTGTCAGCATTATCTGCGCCAATAATGAGATCATCAAAGCCATCTCCATTGACATCCCCTGCACCACTGACAGAACTTCCTGAGAAGTCAGCACCATCAATACCATTAAGAACAAAACCGTTACTCCCATCGAGAGATGATAGGTTGAAACTCGTAGCAAAGCCAGTATTAGAGCCAAACACCACATAAGTCTCTCCTGCACCACTATTATCATTGGGGTCAGCACCACTTGCGCCAATAATGAGGTCATCGATGCCATCCCCATTGACATCCCCTGCACTGCTGACAGAAGTTCCCGATCCGTCACCACCATTAATACCATTCAGAACAAAACCACTAAGGAATCCGATTCGGGTGGGTGCATCATTATCATTGAGGTCATTGACAGTAATAGTGAGGGTTTCATCAAAGGCCAAGCCTTCACTATCAGTAGTCCGAACGGTGATATTGTGGCTAGTATTGGTGTCAAAATCTAGTAAACTGCCGTCAGCTACAATTATTTGATTGCCACTAAGAGTAAAACGTCCTCCTGCATCATCAATAAGGGTGTAAGTATGGGTATCTTCTCCATTAGGATCGCTCGTGGTTAAATTACCGATAACTGTATCATTTGCACTGTTTTCATCAATGGTGATATTGTCTAAATTAATAGCGGTGGGTGCTTGAGCAATATTAAAAGTGAGGGTCGCTTCACTACTGTTACTGTCTGCTACTCCATCATCCACAACAATATCAACAGTACGAGTTGCCCCCGTAGGAAGGTTAGCAATATTTTGGTATTGGAGACTGCGTAAAACTTGTAAATAATTATCTACGCTATCCACCCCAGAAAGGGTCATCACTCCTGTGTTATAGCTATAGTTAGCGGTTATACTGGTTCCTTTGGTATCTATGGTTAAACGTTCATAAAAGCCATCTTCGGCATCCATTAGGGTAAGGGTCATGGCGTGAAGAATGCCAGAATCATCATTGAGGAAGGTGGTATCAGCATTAATGAGTTTTAAGGTGCTTCCTCCAAAAATCTCGGTTAGGCTATCATCTACCCCAGATTCTCTGCCATTGAGGTCTAAAATAGGTGCAACATTCCCATTGACATCCTCTGCACTACTGACAGAACTTCCTGAAGCGTCAGAACTATCAATACTATTGAGGAAAAGGCCACTGAGGAGACTAATTCCAGTAGGTGCTTGAGCAATATTGAAAGTGAGGGTCGCTTCACTACTGTTACTGTCTATTGCTCCATCATCCACAACAATATCAACGATACGAGTTGCGCCCGTAGGAAGATTAGCAATGTTTTGGTATTCGAGACTGCGTAAAACTTGTAAATAATTATCTACGCTATCCACCCCAGAAAGGGTCATCACTCCTGTGTTAGAGCGATAATTAGCGGTTATATCGGTTCCTCTGGTATCTACGGTTAACCGTTCATAAAAGCCATCTTCAGCATCCATCAGGGTGAGAGTCATAGCGTGAAGAATACCAGATTCATCGTTTAAGAAGGTGGTATTAGCATTAATGAGGTTTAAGGTAGTTCCTCCGAAACTGTCAGTTAAGCTATCATCTACCCCAGATTCTCTGCCATTGAGGTCTAAAATAGGTGCAACATTACCAAGCCCAAAGATCACATAACTCTCTCCTGCACGAACCTTCCCATTGGGGTCGCCATATCTTGCCCCAATAATAAAGTCATCAAAACCATCCCCATTGACATCCCCTGCACTACTAACAGAAGTTCCTGATCTGTCACTACTATCAATACCATTGAGAACAAAACCGTTACTACCATCGAGAGATGAGAGATTTAAACTTGCAGCAAAGTCAGTATTAGAGCCAAAGACCACATAACTCTCTCCTGCACCAGCATTACCATTGGAGTCAGCATAAGGTGCGCCAATAATGAGGTCATCAAAACCATCCCCATTAACATCCCCTGCACCACTGACAGAAATTCCTGATTGGTCATAACTATCAATACCATAAATACCATTGAGGACAAAGCCGTTAGTACCATCGAGAGATGAGAGGTCTAAACTTGCAGCAAAGCCAGTATTAGAGCCAAAGACCACATAACTCTCTCCTCCATAAATAAGGTCAGCACGACTTGCGCCAATAATGAGGTCATCAAAACCATCCCCATTGACATCCCCTGCACTACTCACAGAAAGTCCTGATTGGTCACCAGGCTCAATACCATTGAGAACAAAGCCGTTACTACCATCGAGAGATGAGAGATTTAAACTTGCAGCAAAGCCAGTATTAGAGCCAAAGACCACATAACTCTCTCCTGCAAAACTATTCCCATTGGGGTCAGCACCGTTTGCGCCAATAATGAGATCATCAATACCATCCCCATTGACATCCCCTGCACTACTCACAGAAAATCCTGAATAGTCACGAGGATCAATACCATTGAGAACAAAGCCGTTACTACCATTGAGAGATGAGAGATTTAAACTTGCAGCAAAGCCAGTATTAGAACCAAAGACCACATAACTCTCTCCTGCTCTATCATTATCATTCCCATTGAGGTCAGCACCGTTTGCGCCAATAATGAGGTCATCGATACCATCCCCATTGACATCCCCTGCACCACTAACGGCACGTCCTGACCCGTCACCACTATCAATACCATTGATGACAAAACCGTTACTACCATTGAGAGATGAGAGGTCTAAACTTGCAGCAAAGCCAGCATCAGAGCCAAACACCACATAACTCTCTCCTGCTCTATCATTATCATTGGGGTCAGCACCACTTCCGCCAATAATGAGGTCATCGATACCATCCCCATTGACATCCCCTGCACCACTAACGGCACGTCCTGACCCGTCACCACTATCAATACCATTGAGAACAAAACCGTTACTACCATCGAGAGATGAGAGGTCTAAACTTGCAGCAAAGCCAGTATTAGAACCAAAGACCACATAAGTCTCTCCTGCATCACTATTATCATTGGGGTCAGCACTATATGCGCCAATAATGAGGTCATCGATACCATCCCCATTGACATCTCCTGCACTACTAACCGAACGTCCTGATCTGTCATCACTATCAATACCATTAATGACAAAGCCGTTAGTACCATTGAGATCGGCAAGGTTGAAAGATGAGTTAGCCATAAGGTTAAATTTATTTAATAATTAAATATTTACTTTAAGGATGCCCATCTAGCATCAGCAATTATCATTTCTTGGTAGTGATTCCCATGCAGTGAAAGAATCTTGAGTAGTTGATTTGGGCATTAGAAAGTTAATTATTGTTCTCCGTGTTATCGCTTAATATTCTAAGCTTATTTCTGGTAAACTATCATTATCAACTTATTAGTTCCTTGCCGAACAATGTCAGAGTCAACCCCTGCTAATCGAGCCCAACCAAGCTTAGAAATAACAGCGTCTCGTCAATTTACCTCTTGGTTAGCCGAACAAGGCATCAGTCTAGTTTTTACCACCTATCAAGCAGGGAAAGTATTTTTTCTTGGATTACAATCTGATGGCAAACTGTCAGTATTTGAGAGAACATTTGCGCGATGTATGGGCTTATATGTCGAAGAAAAAACTCTATATTTAAGTTCTTTGTATCAACTGTGGCGGTTTGAAAATGCTTTAGAAATAGGACAGAATCATCAAGGATACGACGCATTTTATATCCCACAAATAAGTTACGTTACAGGAGATTTAGATATTCATGATGTGAGAAAAGCTCAGATAAATCCCTCTACATCTCAAGAAAACATCAATCAAGTCATCTTTGTCAATACCCTATTTAGTTGCCTAGCCACTGTTAGCGAAACCCACAGTTTTGTTCCCTTGTGGCAACCTCCGTTTATTTCCAAATTAGCCGCCGAGGATAGATGTCATCTCAATGGGTTAGCCTTGCGAGAAGGCAAAGCCAAATATGTCACCTCAGTCAGTCAGTCTGACGTAGCCGATGGCTGGAGAGATCATCGTCAAAATGGAGGCTGTCTCATCGACGTTGAAAGCAATGAGATCATTTTAAACAATTTATCGATGCCTCATTCACCTCGTTGGTATCAGGATAAACTGTGGTTATTAAATTCGGGGATGGGAGAATTTGGCTATGTGGACTTGGAGAAAGGGTCATTTGAACCAGTGGTATTTTGTCCAGGGTATTTGCGGGGATGTTCCTTGCATGGGGACTTTGCCATTGTGGGGATATCTCAACCCCGTCACAACAAGACGTTTCAGGGTTTACCTTTGGATGAAAGGTTGAACGAAAAAAACGCCGAACCTCGTTGTGGTTTATTAGTAGTAGACTTGAGAACAGGAGACATAGTTCATTCAGTCCGCATTGAAGGAATAGTTGAGGAATTATACGATGTCGCTGTAATCCCTAACATTCGGCGACCTATGGCCCTTGGTTTTAAAACAGATGAGATTCGACGGATGATCACCATTGGGGAAATGTCGTGATGGAGACCAAACTATCCCTATCCTTTAGCCACATCTTTTGTGGGATCATTATCTTGATTGAACTACCCCAACGCAAGGCGATGGGGATTCTTTACACGATAAAGAATCGTCTTGGAGCGCCCAAAAGCCCCTCTAATACCTCTCTCTTTTCAAAGAGATTGGCTTTACTTTTACGTCCAATGTTAGCAGAACTATTAATATCTGAATTGACTAATTTTTTATCTTTAGTCCGATACAAACCTCTCTTAATTCTCTGGCCTGAAAATTCGTAGGCTTGTGGATTATCTGCATTATATTCTGGTAGCTTATCTAAATCTAATGCACTAGCTAAACTGGTGTAGGATTCTTCTTGTTCAATGTAATTAATCCCATATTTTTTACACAAG
>JASJDD010000254.1 GCA_030065735.1 Crocosphaera sp. | reverse complement strand
TGGATTTTTGTTTGGTATCGTTTAGGGTTTGGTTTATTTATTTTAGGCTCTATCTTTATCAAAGTAAGTTAGAATGAAGAAGGAATAATAAAGAATACCTTATGTTTTGCAGCATACCTGACTCATGAAGATATGTGTTAATTAAGTTAAAATTCAGATAACTGTTGTTCTTATCCTGATCATTATGTCTTCTAAACGTAACCAGTCTAAATCTATAGCCTATCAAGAGTTTGGTGATACATCCAACTCAGACGCATTAGAACGATCTGTACCCGATCTTCCACCCCAGCAACAAAATATTAGGATACAGGCAACTCGTTCAGGACGCAAGGGGAAAACAGTAACAGTGATCACAGGGTTTCAGCATTCTCCAGATACTTTAAATAAATTATTAAAACAGTTAAAAAGTCAGTGTGGAAGTGGGGGAACTATGAAAGAAGATACCCTTGAAATTCAAGGAGATCATCGTCAAAAGTTACTGACAGTTTTAGGCGATTTAGGTTACAAAGCGAAGATTAGTGGCGGTTAATAAAGTCAAAAGTTTAATAATTTAATCCAGGAATGGATAACTGTTTGACTTTACTTTTTGTCTTTATTATGCTTTGAATAATGTTGTTTTTATCAACTTTTTCCGTTAGCATTTTGATGAGACATTTTCCAAATTCCAACCTCCTGCCTCAGAGCCTTTCCACTCCTGCCTCCTTCAACACCATTCTGGATCAAGTAGCTGTTCAAGAGTATCAGGACATCCTGAAGGAAATTGTACTTTATTTTGGGTTTTTATTTTCACAAAACCTAGTGCATCTTGATAAATATTGTTTAACTCTGCTTCTAAATAATTACGCAAATTAGTGGTCAACTTTCTTCTTAACTGAACCCTAAAAGTATAGATTTCACCTTGCCAATGAATTGAATTATAGTTTTGTTCTTCTGTCCAATATTGTAATAATAATAGATGACGGATAACTTGTTCTAATAAACCAGCTACAGCATTCTTTTTTTCTCTTCCCAAGTCTTCTAATTCCTCAATTAAATTATCTAAATCTAAATCATTAAATTGTCTATTTTTTAAAATTTTAACTGTTTCTTCCAACCACTGAGAGTCATCAATTTCGTAGAGTTGTTTTAAATCAGTAATTGTTAACATAATTATCTGACCTGAAAATTAGTTTTATATTTTCCATTCTAACATCATAAATGTTGTGAGGGCTTAATAATATTAAGCCCCTAAAATAACTCATCTATCTCATTAACTGATTGCTGAATATTCTGGTTCATCAACCACATTGACGCGACGAATATTAGCTCCCAATTTACGTAATTTACCTTCTAGATTATCGTAACCGCGATCGAGATGATGTAATCCTTGTACAATGGTTTTTCCGTGGGCCGCTAACCCAGCTAAAACTAAGGCTGCTGATGCGCGTAAATCAGTGGCCATTACTGGCGCACCAGAGAGAAAAGGAACCCCTTGGACTAAGGCAATATTTCCCTTAACGCGGATATCTGCTCCCATCCGTTGTAATTCCGCTACATGGCGCAAACGATTTTCAAACACCGTTTCTGTAACCATACTGCTACCTTCGCTTAAGGTTAACAGAGCCATAAACTGTGCTTGCATATCTGTGGGAAACCCAGGAAAGGGTAGGGTTTTGAGGTCGGTTGCTCGTAAAGGAGCCGGAATTAATCGCAAACGGTTCGGTCCTTCAATAATTACCTGGGGACCAACTTCCCGTAACTTGGCAATGACAGAGGCTAAATGTTCAGGAACAATGGGAGCAAGGCTAATTTCTGAGTGAGTGATGGCTCCGGCAATTAAGAGGGTTCCTGCTTCAATGCGATCAGGAATAACACAATAGTCAGTGCTGTGGAGACGTTCTACTCCAGAAACGACAATTTTATTGGTTCCTGCGCCCTTGATTTTAGCTCCCATAGAGCAACAAAAGTTGGCTAAATCCATGATTTCAGGCTCTTGGGCAGCGTTTTCAATGATGGTTTCCCCTTCTGCTAACGTGGCAGCCATCATAATTGTCTCTGTTGCCCCAACACTAGGATAATCTAAATAAATTTTAGCCCCTTGGAGACGTTGGCGATTTCCTTTGACACAAGCATGAACCACACCATGTTCGATGCGAACGTCTGCCCCCATTGCTTGCAACCCTCGTACATGAAGATCAACCGGTCTAGCACCAATGGCACAACCCCCCGGTAAAGGAACGCGAGTGATTCCTAAACGAGCGAGTAACGGCCCAATGACAAAGAAACTAGCACGGAGTTGAGAAACTAACTCGTAAGGAGCTTGGTCTTGTCCAATATGTTGAGCGTTGATGTCAATAACATCACCATTTCTGTTAAGTTTAACCCCAATGGCTGCTAAAATTTGGGTCATGCGTTCGATATCAGCTAAAGAAGGTAGGTTTCTTAAGCGACAGTCCTCAGAGCAAAGAATCGCTCCTGCCATTAACACTAAAGCGGAGTTTTTGGCTCCACTAATATTAACTTCACCCTTTAAAGGAGTTTGTCCTTGAATTTCTAAAACGGATGGCTGTTCTTCTAAATGAGTTGTCATAGATCAATATATAAGAGCGTTTTATGGTTAGATTCCGCAAAACTATGAATTTTTTATAGTTTTGGCTCAAATTCGCTTTTAATTTAACTTGAATGATTAAAAAAGTCTAGGTAAAGTTCCGTTCCTATCTATCTTATGTTAGGGATTTTAGACTTTTTCAACGGCTTTTCAGGTTAGATTAAGGGGAACTTGACTTTTGGTTTGGGCTGTGATAGCTTGATAAATTGGGAATTAAAAAGCGGAACTGGCGGAATTGGTAGACGCGCTAGATTCAGGTTCTAGTGTCCCTTGGGACTTTCGGGTTCAAGTCCCGAGTTCCGCATGAACCATCAGACTTTTCCTAGCTGAAATGATTACAAGTATTCGGAATCCTCTGATCAAGCAGATTCGTAAGCTACATCGTCCTAAAGGAAGGCGTGAAGAAAATCTGTTGCTCTTAGAAGGAACCCACTTAGTAGAGACGGCTTGTGAGGAAAATTGTTCCCTGATCACCTTATGTTACACAGAGCAATGGCAGACGCGCTATCCTCAATTGTGGGAAACTGTGTCTCAACGGGTCAAGCGGTCTGAATTGGTTTCCGTTGAAGTGTTGTCTAGTATGACCACTACAATTAACCCGGATGGTGTCGTAGCAACAGCCATGTTTCAACCCTGTAGTGAGGGGGAAATTACTGATTTTAAGTTAGGATTAATTATAGAAAAATTGCAAGATCCAGGCAATTTAGGCACCATTATTCGCACTGCTGCTGCTACAGAAATTGATGGGATTTGGTTGAGTGATGATAGTGTGGATATTGATCACCCGAAAGTGTTAAGAGCTTCTGCTGGTGCTTGGTTTCGAGTACCTATATTCGTGAGTTCAGACTTAAAAACTGTGATTAAAAAATATCAAGAAAATGGGGTTAATATCGTGGCAACTGTACCGAATGCAACTCAAACGTATTGGCATTTACAGTTAACAAAACCCACATTAATTTTATTAGGAAATGAAGGCTCAGGATTGTCAAAGTCCTTAATTTCCCTGGCGAATGAGTTAGTAAGTATCCCTTTAGCTCAAGGGGTAGAGTCATTAAATGTTGCCATTGCTACCGCATTAATGCTATATGAAGCTAAACGACAACAAATACTTAAGTATTAGAAAAATCAACTGAACTTATTAAATTGGTAAAGTTACGTTCAAAAATAAACTCACCATAATCAGCTAAATCATCAAGACCTAAACAAGTTAAAGAAATCTCAAATAATAACCAAAGAAACAGTCTTGTTAATAATTTTTTGCAAGTAAAATTAAACATTTTTTTATTATTTATATTGATACAATGGTTTCTTTATGCTTTTATTGTGATCATTTTTTCTACGAGTTTCCTCCGTAAGATTAGGGAATCTTTCTTTGTCTTCATATACTTTGTCAGTAGATTTGCGGGTTAATCCTCAAGATGACGTAGACTTTTGCTATAAAAGCTAGTTAAGGTATCTTTAATTTATCTAAAGAGGTGTACGAATTAGACATTATTCAGTTATCTATTTTTTGGGTTGATTTTTAGTAATTTCTTGCTTCAAAAATGATTCTAACGGGTGTAAACGAAACCCTGGAGCTTTATAATCTTTGGGTAAATAGTCTTCGGGAATTGTATTTTGATTTCCATCCCGAACAGCAGCATAATGAGGAGAGAGAATTTCAATCCCAACCTCTGCACATTTGTCTTGAATATGTTGATGTAATTCAGTATAAATATTTCCGATCGCAACAGATTTTGTTTTATTGGTATAAACCCTCAATTGATAACTAATATAAAAATCATCTAGACTGGTTTGCCACACATAAGGTTCAGGATCATCTAAAATGTCAGTAGTTTCTAAAGCACAATTAATTAAAGTTTCATAAACTAAACGCCAAGGAACATCATACCCTAATGTGATAGTAGTATCGATAACTAAAGGTTGTTCAAGATCCCGTATTGTAGCACTGTAATTAATAATTGTACTGGCAACTAAAATAGAATTGGGGATGGTTATAATTTCATTATTTCCGTTACAAATGCGCGTTGATAGGATGGTTTTTTCAATAACAACCCCTCGATACTCACTAATTTTTATGCGATCGCCAATTTGGAAAGCACGGGTATAAATAACAACAAATCCCCCGATTATATTGGCAATGGTACTCGCTCCCCCAAAGGTAACTAAAGCACCAGCTAAAATAGAAATTCCTTGAAATGCAGGGGAATTAAATCCTGGTAAATAAGGAAAAATAATGGCTGCTGCTAAACCAATAATTAAAATAACAGTTAACTTATAAGTTGGCTGCGCCCAGTCAGGATAAAATCCAGAAATGGTAATTCTTTCTTCTTCTATTGCTTTGAAAAATGGATCACATAAACGGATTAAATAATGAGTTATTATCAGCGTGATAAGAATTAAAAATAAATTGGGTAAATAATCAATAAATTCAGACCAAACTATTCCTAATGCTCCAAACAAGGAACTAAAAACACTTTTACCTAAACGTTCCGTTTGAGGAAATAAGCTTAATAGTAAAGGTATATAAAAATAAAGTGTAGTTAGAGTAATCATCCATCGAATTATTTTTAAAAGAAATAGAGCAATTCGTTTTTGTTGTTCAACAGTAATAATATTCCAGTTTTGAATGTTTAGATTCCTAAAAACAAAACTTTGATTTCTAGTAATTCGACGAGATTGCCAAGGAAAAAACCAATTTAAAAATCGGAAAATAAAAATAACAATAATAGTAGATAATAAAACTCCTAATGCTGTTAAAATAAAGTTCTGTAACTTTCTTTTATCTCGATATTCAAAAATAGCATTTTTGACCCTTTCTAAATAGTCTTCAGCTAGTTCATCTAAAGATTTATTCTCAAGGTCAGCATCAGCTTGAGTAATCGTTAATATCATTTGATCATCAGCATGAATTAAACGTAAGCCTTCAGATTTTAGGGCTTTTAAATCTTTTATAGACAAATCTTCTATAGAAATTGAGCGATCATCAGCAATGTTTTTAATTCTTTCGCTGACTTCTTCTGCTCTTTGTTGATTTGGTAATTCTTCAAACTGGAGCTTATATTCAAAGATTTCTTCTCCATCTAGAGTAACTGGATGAGGCTCATTTTTATTAACTAATTGTTCAGAAGAAGGTTCTTCTTGATCTTTATCTTTCTGATCTTGAGATTGTTGATATTCCTCTTCTTCTTGGGCTGATTCTTGAGCTAAACTATATTCAAATAATAAATTTTTTTGACTACTTACTTCTATAAACCTAATTGGCTTTATTTGTGCAATGCTTGGCATCCAAAAATGAAGACTCAGTAAACAAAATAATGTTATTAACATTATTTTCAGAATCAATATTATCTTTCGAGTCTTAATAATCATGAGACTTTGCCCTATAGATTCATAGATAATATACTAAGAGCCAACAGTCTAATTAACAATAAAAATTAATGATATTTTAATACTTTTATTCAAATCCTAAGAAAATTGTTTTTTTATTTAAAAAATCTAGATTAATAATATCAATAAATTTTGCTACTAGGTTAAGGCTTAAATACATAATTTAGATTATGTTTTATTACTAAATACTTAATTTAATAAAAATTAAAACAACTTTTTGAAGAATATTAGTTACAATATAGAATGATCACAAACTTATTGTTACGTATGAATGGTTCCACTGCTACTTTATTAATTTCCTGTCCTGATCAACAAGGATTAGTGGCGAAATTTGCCAACTTTATTTATGATAATGGGGGTAATATTATTCATGCTGATCAACATACAGACTTTGAAGCAGGTTTATTTTTAACAAGAATTGAATGGCAATTAAACGGGTTTAAGTTATCTCGTGATATGATTGCTTCTTCCTTTGCTTCTGTTGCTAAACCC
>JASJDD010000253.1 GCA_030065735.1 Crocosphaera sp. | reverse complement strand
CCTTTGATTCCGAGTGTGGCTCCTTTAGCCAACAAATCAACAGTTATTCAGATTTCTAGGTTCTGAACAATCCACACGCTTGTATGACAGTACAAACTTTCTGGATTAACGAATCACACTATTCATATTCATCAAATATAACCCCTAATCTCTTGGTGTACTCATCACTCATAAAATCATAAGTTTTAATGACTTGTAAAATGGAGTGAGTGCGTTCTTGATATAATGCTAAACAGAAACGGGAAGGATCGTGTCGAGATCGATAATAAATACCATCAGGATTTGAGGGGTGATCTTGCAGAGCTTTAGACCATTTTTGAGAAATATCATAGTTACCAGTCAACAATCTAGCATCAGCATCTAATAATGTTAATCCATTTCCGGTTACATCAACTAAAGACAAATCACGATTAGGGATTACCTCACTCAGACAGCGTTTTTCTAATTCTTTTCAAAGCGGTATTTAATCACTTAAAAAGTCAAGTACCAGATGCTTACTTTTTAATTTGTGCTGCTTCAGTTTATCGTCTTCCTGTACAAGAAGAACATTGGTTTATGCAGTTATCTGCTTTAGTCGAGTATCTAGAAAAAACAGTTTTGAGTCAACAAAGATTTGAAAAAGCATTAGAAGAATTATTGAATCGCTTTCTAGTTGAAGAATCAATTGATGAGAATAATCAACAAGTTTTAGGACTACATAATTTAGTGCGTAGTGTAGCTTTAGAACATCTAAAATCCGTTAAAAGTAAAATCTAATAGTTTCTTGTAATACTGATCATAATAAAGTTTTTGCTACTTTCACCAAAATCATCAGCAAAGATTTTATGGCAATCTTTATAAAATAGAGTTACCATTTGGATAACTAATCAACTAATCATCTGAGTAATCCCCTAAATCTATTCCAAAACATGGATAATTTTCTCTCTTTGTTTCGTGATAACCCACTGATATCTTTCACCATTCTTTTATTGGTGATTTTAACTTTACCACCTATTTTTGAACGGTTACGTCTTCCTGGGTTAGTAGGATTACTATTTGCGGGAGTTGTCTTAGGAAAAGATGGTTTATATCTCTTAGATGCTGACTCAGAAAGTATAAAATTATTTGCGGATATTGGTAAAATTTATCTCATGTTTGTAGCAGGGTTAGAGATAGATTTAGCGGAATTTCGCAAAACAAAAGAACGATCTTTAGTCTTTGGTAGTTTGACTTTCTTGTTACCTCTATTGATGGGAACTTATGTCGGTCTTAAGTTTGGGTTTGGTTGGAATTCTTCGATTTTAATTGGTTCTCTTTTGGCTTCTCATACTTTATTAGGTTTTCCCATTGTACAAAGATTAGGAATGGTTAAAAATCAAGCCGTAATGGTGACCATAGGAGCAACTATTTTTACTGATATTGCTGCTTTGTTAGTGTTAGCCATTTCTGTTTCTATTCATCGGGGAGATTTTTCTCCCGTTAGCTTAATTATTCAACTGGTTTCTTTAGGATTGTATGCTATTATTGTTCTCTTTGGTTTTGACTGGTTGGGTAAAGAATATTTTAGGCAAACTGGTGATGAAGAAAGTAACCAATTTTTATTTGTTTTATTAGCAGTCTTTTTAGCTTCCATTGGCGCACAATTAATTAATGTGGATAAAATTGTCGGAGCCTTTTTAGCCGGTTTAGCTGTCAATGACGTAGTAGGAAATGGGCCAGTCAAAGAGAAGGTAGAGTTTGTCGGAGGCACTTTATTTATTCCCTTCTTTTTTGTCGGAATGGGACTTTTATTAGATATTCCTGCTTTTGTAAAAACCATTCAATTTGAACTGTCTTTAGTTATTGGTATTGTGGGTAGTTTGATAGTAGCAAAATTCCTAGCTGCAACGGCTGCAAAATTGATTTATCGCTATACTTGGGCCGAATCATTTACCATGTGGTCTTTATCATTACCCCAAGTAGCTGCAACATTAGCAGCAGCCTTAGCTGCTTATCAAATTCAAAATTCAGCAGGAGAACGATTGATTAATGAAGCCGTTTTTAACAGTGTCATTGTTTTAATGTTAATTACCTCCATTTTAGGACCGATATTAACCGCTCAATTTGCTACAAAATTGCCGTTACCCAAAACAAGAGATGATGAAAACTATGGGACTATGGGTAGTACCCTAGATGAATGGATACCCCAATTAAAAGCTGAAGGAGAAAATGATAATTTTACGATTGTAATTCCTATTTATAATCCCCATACTCAACGAGATTTAATTGAAATGGGTGCCTTATTAGCTAAACAAGAATCAGGCCTTATTGTCCCTGTTTCCATTGCGGCTGCCCATGTTCATATGGATGATCCTCAAGTGGATGTAAACCTAAAACAAAGCCAAATTTTATTAGATCGAGCCATAGAAATTAGTCAAGAATTTAATGTAGATGCTCAACCAATTATCCGTATTGATGATGATATTGCTCATGGGATTAGCCGTAGTGCAAAAGAAAAAAATGCCAACTTAATTATTATGGGATGGAGTGAAAACACAGGATTAAAAGCAAGACTATTTGGAACAATTTTAGATACAGTATTTTGGTCATCCCATTGTCCCGTTGCAGTGATGCGTTTGTTGGATCATCCTATCAACTTACACCGAATTTTAGTGCCGATTAAAAAGTTAAGTAAAGCGACTTTAGAAACCATTAAATTTGCTCAACTATTTGCCGATGCCAACCAAGGAGCTATTACCCTATTACATATCTGCGATCGCCAAACCCCCAGTCAACAAATCACTGAATTTAAAACAACCTTATCTCAGTTAATAAGCGAGTATGAATTATCAAAAAAATTTAAAATAAAAATGATTATTCATGATGCTCCTGCACAAGTGATTATTCGCGCTTCTCATCAGTTTGATCTCGTTATTTTAAGATCCTTTCGTCGTCGTACCGCCGGCGGTTTAGCGGTGAGTGATATTACCATAGAAGTCCTGAAAAAATTGAGTTGTTCTTTAGTATTATTTGGTCAACCCCATTCTTAAACGGAAAACACCTGACCAGTTAGCCCGTAATATGACGGAGAAAACTCAAAAAAATGATTGACAGATTGAAAAGTTAACTTAAAATAGCGTACATTCCCTTTGTGTTGTTCCTTGACTCAAACAATGCTTTTTTTCCTGTCCCCATTTATTGATCTCCATGTCACAAGAAAACTTTATATCGATCAACACTCACTTAGTCTCCATAACACAATTAGTCACTGAACACATCCGGAAACTAGAGCAGGTTAAAGAAGACATACCACAACTCACCCCTTACATAGAAGAATTAACCAATACCCATCTTCAACTATTAGACGATATTCGTCATTGTCAAAGGTTAAACGAAGAACAGAGAATTAATCAACGACAACTGTACAGTATTCTTGACTCTATTGATGATGTGATTTGGTCGATTATCCCGCAAACGCGTCAAATTCTTTACCTAAATTGCTCCACCCAAACCGTTTACAGTCGTTCTATCGACGAATTTTTAGATAACTCAAATTTATGGCAAGATATCATCCATCCAGATGATCAACAACGGGTTGAAGAATCCCAACAACTACTGTATAAAAGCGGAATACAAGATATTGAATATCGTATACTTTGGCCCGATGAATCAGTCCATTGGATTTGGGTTCGGAGTCATTTGATTAAGGATGATCAAGGAAACCCCATCCGTATCGATGGACTTACCACAGAAATTACCGAACAGAAACAGACTAACGAAAAACTGCTTCACGATGCTTTACATGATAGATTAACAGGACTACCCAACCGAACCCTGTTAATGGATCGGATTGAACAAGCGTTTAAACGGTGTCAACGGGATGAAATGAGACGCTTTGCCTTACTTTTTTTGGATTTAGATGGCTTTAAACTGATTAATGATAGTTTAGGACATTTGACCGGCGATCAGCTATTGAGGATTCTCAGTCATCGGTTTAGTCAATGTTTACGCTCAGAAGATACTTTATCCAGACTTGGAGGAGATGAATTCGTCATTTTGTTGGAAAATTTAACCAATGTTGAGCAAGCGATCGCCATCGCTGATCGCATCCATGATATCTTGAAAGAACCAATTTTCTTGCAAAACCAAGAAATTGTTATCAGCGTTAGTATTGGTATTATTTTAGGAGGGGAACAACCCTTTGATGATAACCCGGAACGAGTAGCTGAACTGTTGCGAGATGCAGACACCGCTATGTATCGAGCTAAGGGTAAAGGACCTGGCACTTCAGAAGTCTTCCAACCCTCCATGCACACCGGTGTGATACAACGGTTACAAGTGGCCAATGACTTACAACGGGCCATTGAACGTCAAGAATTTGTTGTTTATTATCAACCCATTATTTCCTTATCCAGCGATCGCATTGATGGATTTGAGGCCCTCGTTCGTTGGCAACATCAAGACAAAGGATTAATCTCTCCCACTGATTTTATTCCCATTGCTGAAGAATCAGAGGCTATCTTAAAAATTGATGAATGGGTGTTGCGTCATGCTTGTAATCAATTAAGTCTTTGGCGAGAACAGTTCCCAAACATAGAACCTTTGACTATGAGTGTTAATCTTTCCAGTAAACATTTAAGTCAACCGGGTTTAATTGAGATTTTAGATGATATTTTAGGTGAAACTGAGTTAGAAGGAACCTCATTAAAATTAGAAATCACAGAAAGTTGTATGATGGAGCAGACAAGAACAGCCCTTGATATTCTTGAGCAAATTAAACAGCGAAATATTGAGCTTTGTTTAGATGATTTTGGCACGGGATATTCTTCGTTGAGTTATTTAGATTGTTTTTCTTTTAATATTCTCAAAATTGATCGCTCGTTTATTAAACGGTTGTCCGAAGAACAAGATAGATGTGAAATAATTAAAGCGATGGTGGATTTAGCTATCACCTTAAACATGAAAGTAGTGGCAGAAGGAGTAGAAAGCAACCTGCAACGGGATCAATTAAAAGCCTTAAACTGTAGTTATGGTCAAGGTTATGGCTTTTTTCCTCCTTTAAATAGCGAAAACATTACCTATCTTTTACAACAACAAAATACAACAATTAACTAAGGATGTTAAAAAAAAACTATCGTTATCTTTTATTTAATAAACCTTATGGAGTATTATGTCAATTTACGTCAGGGTTTGATGATTCAAGATTATCGAACCTGACCGGCTCAAGTTAGACTATTAGATAGCCGCTTGGTTAGAAATGACTTTAACCGAAGGCCGTAACCGACAAGTGAGACGGATGACGGCCGCTGTGGGTTATCCGACCCTGAGACTCATTAGAATCGCCATAGGGGTGCAAAAAAAAGAGAAAACCTTAAATTTGATCATAGAAGGCTTAAACCCTGGTCAATGGCGCAAATTAGACCGTTACGAGCTAATTATATTGAGAGATTGGGGTATATTGTAATTGCATGGATGCAATTACAAGGCTAAGACAAGTGGTCGGACATAAATAAACGACTCTATATTAAGAACTTTTACAAAGAGTGAAACCCTTTACTGTTGCCTCTTGCCTCTTGCCTCTTGCCTTTCCTCACTGTGAATTAGTTGATGAGTTAACCTAAAATCACTTATGATTCTATCAGAAATACTCACTCATAGGATAAATATACCTATGGGTTGCTTATTTCATCAAAATCTTTAGTACAAGAAAGTTCACAACAAGTCAGGATAAAATGACTTTTAGGACTGTATCTTTACTAAGGCTTTAAAGTCAGAGTAAGATATCATCGATGTACCACTGATTTTTCCTATCTTGTGTACAACAAACGTAGTCTTTTGTAACAAAAGGAAACAAATCTTATGAAACGATTGTTCGCTTTAATTCTCGTTGTTACCCTGTGGTTTAACTTTGCTCCCACTGCAACGGCCGCTTATGATAATTTGACTCCTTGTAGCGAAAACCCTGCTTACCAACAAAAATCTAAGAATTTCCTCAATACCACCAATGATCCTCAGTCCGGACAAAAACGTGCCGAACGTTATGCAGAGGCATTATGTGGTCCTGAAGGCTATCCTCACTTAGTGGTAGATGGTAACTTCGCTCACGTTGGAGACTTTACCATTCCCGGTATTATGTTCCTTTATATTGCGGGTTGGATCGGCTGGGTTGGCCGCGCTTATTTAATCGCTATCCGCGATGAAAAAGACGCTGAAATGCAAGAGATCGTCATCAACGTTCCCCTAGCTATCAGTAAAATGCTAACTGGTTTTGCTTGGCCTTTAGCAGCTGTTGGAGAACTCACCTCTGGTAAATTAACCGCCAAAGATGAAGAGCTTAACGTATCCCCTCGTTAATCAAACACGATTTGCACTTTTTTTCATTGATCATTAATTGTTTGGAGAACTAATTCATGGAAGGTTTGACAAAGTTTTTATCCACGGCCCCTGTTTTAATTATGGCCTT
>JASJDD010000252.1 GCA_030065735.1 Crocosphaera sp. | reverse complement strand
TTCAATGCAGTTGCCTTCCGAGATTTACTCTCTTCGGGTCTTACACTCGCTCCACAGACTGACACCGCAAGCCCTGCGGCCAAAATGTTTTTACTGGCGTTAATGTCACGGTCATGGTTAGCCCCACATTTAGGACATTCCCACTCACGAACATTTAACGGTAATTTATTGAGTATGTGACCGCAACTTCCGCATCGTTTACTACTAGGAAAATAACGGTCAACCTTAATGAGTTCTTTGCCGTACCATTGACACTTATATTCTAATTGTCGGTTAAATTCTCCCCAACTAGCGTCACTAATTGACCGAGCTAATTTATGGTTTTTTACCAAATTTATAATAGCTAAGTCTTCAATAACAATCAAATCATTCTCTTGAACAAGTTTAGTGGTTAACTTGTGAAGAAAGTCGGTACGAGTATCTTGAATTTGAGCGTGTACTTTAGCTACCTCTAAACTAGCTTTATATCGGTTGTTTGAGCCTTTGTTTTTCCGACTCAATGCCTTCTGCTTTTTTCTTAGCTTTTTGTACAAGCGGTTAAATTGCTTAGGATTAGTGACTTTCTCCCCGTCGCTAGTGGTAATCAAGCTAGTAACACCTACATCAATCCCTACTTTTTTACCTGTTTTTGGTAATGGTTTAATAGTTGGATCATTGACTAAAATTGACACAAACCAACGTCCTGATGGCTCAAGCTTAACTGTTACTGTAGATGGCTTGCCGTCTTGAGGAAAGAAACGACTCCAAACAATGTTTAAAGGCTCCTTGCACTTAGCTAAAAACAGCTTACCATCTCTCCATTTAAACGCTGATTTGGTGAATTCTGCACTGCCTCCATTGCGCTTCTTTTTGAAGTTAGGATATTTAGCTCGTTTTGCCCAAAAGTTAGTAAAAGCAGTCTGAAGGTGTCTTAAACACTGTTGCAATGGTACACTGCTAACCTCGTTAAGAAAATCTAACTCTTCAAGCTTTTTCCAATCGGTTAACAAGCTTGATGTTTGAGTGTAACCTATTCGTTCTTGCCTTTCATACCAACCTTCGGTGCGTACCGCTAAAGCTTTGTTGTACACTAATCGGACACAGCCTATTGTCCGTCGCAAAAGATTTTCTTGCTCGGTAGTTGGGTAAAATCGGAATCGATAGGCACGTTCTGTCATGCTTTACAGTTTAACATATCTTCTGTGAAATGCTAGACTAAAAAAGTAAAGCCATCCTCCGTTCTGCTAAAGGACGGGGTTTCAGACCCAAATTTTCGATGAGGGCTTGATTCGGTAAGATCAGTGAAATTACAGACGATTGCCCCGTTGAAATCTAAAAAAATGCTGGCTTTAAAGGAATTACCAAAAATTCTGATCTAGCTTTTTAGGGTATCAGATCAAATCTTTTCAGTTTTTTGACTCTTTTCTATTTTCTATGGCTAAAAATCCTATTTTACGTTGGTTTCCTCCTTGTCTAAGTTTAGGGGTATTTGCCTTATCCCTGTGGACGATACAACAAAATTTACAGCATTATCAAGCTGAAAACTTTTGGGACAGTTTATCCAATATTCCCCCTAGTCATATTGTTTTAGCGATCGCCTTAATGGGGGTCAACTATTTCATTATGACAGGCTATGAATGTTTAGGATTAGCGTATGTTCGTCAGTCCCTTCCCTATGCTAAAAAAGCCTTAGTAGGTATTATTTGTTCTGGGATTAGTAATAGTGTGGGGTTTGCGGTTTTAAGTAGTTGTATGATTCGTTATCGTTTCTATTCGGTTTGGGGATTTTCTGTGGTAAAAATTGCCCAAATTTCTGCTTTTTGTAATTTATCTTTTTGTCTCGGTTTATTTGTAGTAGGTAGTGTTATCTTTCTCAAAGAACCTTTAGCTATTCCCCAATTATTAGATATACCTTTTCTTTCGGTACGGCCTTTAGGAATCATTTTTCTGGTTGTTATTTTAGCCTACTTGTTTCTAACGGTCATTCGTCAAAAACCTTTAATCATTGGTAAATGGATTATTCCCCATCTTCCCTTAAAATTAGCAGTCAGTCAATTGATTGTTTCTGCTTTGGATTGGTGTTTAGCTGCTGCGGTTTTTTACACGCTTTTACACAGTTCAGTTTCCTTATCTTATTCTGCTTTTTTCGGAATTTATATGTTAGCCCAAGTGGCCGGATTAGCTAGTAATATTCCAGGAGGACTCGGGGTTTTTGAAACGGTCATGATCTTATTATTAACCCCCTTTATTACTTCAGAAAACTTATTAGGAACTTTGTTAATTTATCGTGGTATTTATTATTTTATTCCTTTAACTGTAGCTGCTTTACTTTTAGGAAAATATGAATTGCATCATTTCTTTTCTAAGAAACAGTCCCCTGTCGAATCAGTTTCTCACCTTTCAACAACAGTGGGAGAAACCATTAATGTTGACTAATCAACAGGAGATAGTGATCAGTGACCAGTGACCAGTAACCAGTCACTGAATCAACTCCCTCCTCCACTTAGGCTATTTTTTTCAACAATCGTACGCCTATTCCAGTGCTTCCTAAAAGAATAAAACCAAGAATCGAATTGGGTTCTGGAACACCTTGGCTATTCGCAAGAATTACGCTACTAGGACAAATAGAGTCATCGACGACAAACCTAGAATCATCGGCAGTGATGACAGACCAAATTTCATCCGGTATGAACTCACTGCAAGTCGGTTCAGAAACAGGCAAGCTAGAGGCGGGCAAGACGGATTGATCTGTAGTAGAACCTGTGGGATCATCAACTCTTGTCAGGGGAATTAACTGAGTTTGGATACGACTGCCTGTATTGCCAGCTTGGGGATTTTGGTCACCTTCGAGCCAATTCATTCTCAGAGTTCCTCGTATTAGATCAATTCCGTTGGTAAATCCGAAACCGCCATCATCAGGGGAATCAAGGAAATAAAAGTTATCTTCTACGAATTGAGTCCCAGCAGCTGTTGCCAAGGCTGATAAACCAGAAACACTTTGAATCGTTCCTCCGATTTCTCTAACCTCATTGACGCGAATCCTCATGGTAGTACCAGGGTCGATTTTATTGCCTTGTCTGGCTTGGGCAAAAATCTTTAATCCGCCAATCCCTTCACAATTGTTAGCTGTGAAAGAAGTGGTACTATTGGGATCATCATTAAGGGTTAAGGTTACCAGATTGGTCTCTGTATTACAGGTTAATTCAAATGGCACATTAACTCCATCGGGCCAAGTTAATTGTCGATCGGCATCGTTTTGATCGACAAAGTTGTCTCGATTTTGCCCATTCTCAATAGATTTTGTGCCTAGACTAACCTCCCAGTCACCGTTACTATTACTGTCGTTGACATTACTATCTCCTCCAGCCCGACTATAAAATGTTAGGTTAGGACCATCTGTAATCCTATGGGCTTCACTCCAAACATCAAAATCAAGTTCTAACTGTGGTCGCAAGTTAATGTCGTCTTGGTTTCTCGACCAAAAACTGTCCATGGGGAACACCCTAAAATCAGGGAAATTTAAACTATTATTAGCTGCTAAGGCAATGGATAAAACATCGCGGTCATTACCGGTATCGCTATCGAGATTGCTATTTAAAACATTAGTAATCAGTGTATTAAAGTCGCGCCCACTATATCTATTAACCCCTTGGTCAATCTGACCACTAAACAGGGTTCCCTCGTTCGGGTCATCGGGATTGGAAGTGTCAGGAGGATTATTGGGGTCAATAGCACTGCTTTCGTCCCAATCTCCCCTAACTTCTAATCCATCTAGGGTTACCCTCGCAACTGGGATAAATTGTCGGTTCGGATCATTAGGATTACCAGGATCACTATTGCTCTGAGTCATGACTAGGGTAGCCGTGAGATTTCTAATCTCTGAACCAGCTGGAATTTCTTGAATCAAGTCTTGTACATTCCAGCTGAGATAAGCCCGTTGTTCGTCCCCTGAATTCGGTCCATTCTCGAAATTCCCTACTTGAATAAAATCCGAATCCCCAAAGTTAATTTCCGAATTGTTAGTATCTGAATAACTATCGTTTCCAACAAAGAGGGTTCTTGACCAAGTGGCTGCTTCTGCGGGGTTGACAGTAAGGACTGTCAAACCTGAAAGCAGAAGAGTCTTAGTAAGGCTCAAATAAGCGTTTAAATTGTGCATTGTTTTTTGGAAAAAATAAAGTTAACTGTAAGAGCGACAAAACAAGGAATGAAATGGGTTTAACCTTAATTAAGGGTTCTTAACACAAAGATTCCCGACTGATGTCAAACGTTTGTCTGCATCAGGGATTAAGATCAATATTCCCAAAATCTTCTTTTAACCTTTCATAAAAGCTTTTTTAGTTCTCTAACTAGCTCAAATCTTGCCACACATTCAAGAGCAAATCCCATCAAATTAAGATAGATTTAATACAAATAACGAATAAATTAAGGAGGGTTTGGTTTTTGTCCTCAATTTCCCAAGTCTTAGACCATCAAGTGGCAGTTATCCCCAATGAACCTGGGGTCTATTTAATGCGAGATGATCAAGGGGATATTCTTTACATTGGCAAATCGAAACGGCTGCGATCGCGAGTTCGCTCTTATTTCCAAGCTGGCCAATGTCACAGTCCTCGCATCACTTTGATGGTGCAACAGGTAGCTGATATTGAGTTCATTGTTACCGATACCGAAGCCGAAGCTTTAGCTTTAGAAGCGAATCTAATTAAACAGCATCAACCCTACTTTAATGTGCTGCTCAAAGATGATAAGAAATATCCTTATGTCTGTATTACTTGGTCGGAAACTTATCCCCGGATTTTTATTACTCGCAAACGACGCTTAAATCATCAACGCGATCGCTATTATGGTCCTTATGTGGACACCCATTTACTGCGTCAAACCTTACGCTTAGTTAAACAGGTTTTTCCCCTTCGTCAACGGCCCAGACCTTTATTTAAAGATCGTCCTTGTTTAAATTATGATATTGGTCGTTGTCCTGGGGTCTGTCAAGGGTTAATTTCCCCTGAAGACTATCATAAAATCGTCGAAAAAGTGGCCATGATTTTCCAAGGTAGAACGGAGGAATTATTAGAAAAATTATCGGCACAAATGGAGTTAGCAGCAACTCAATTAAAGTTTGAGAAAGCTGCCCAAATTCGGGATCAAATTAAAGCTATCCAAGGCTTAGGAATCGATCAAAAAGTGGCATTACCTGATGATACGATTTCACGGGATGCCATTGCTTTAGCAGCCGATGATACTTATACTTGTATTCAATTATTCCAAGTTCGTGCAGGACGATTAGTGGCAAGGTTAGGATTTTTTGCTGATACGGCTTTCGGGACTCCAGAAAGCATTTTACAACGGGTGTTAGAGGAACATTATCTACAAGTTGAAGCGGTGGAAATTCCCAGTGAAATTTTAGTCCAATACCCACTACCAGAAACAGATATTTTAGCTGATTGGTTAGGAGAAAAAAAAGGAAAAAAAGTCAACATTGCTGTTCCCCAAAAACAACAAAAAGCGGAATTAATTCGTTTAGTAGAACGCAACGTACGGTATGAATTAGAAAACAGAAAACGCCATGCTCAACAAACTGTATTAGGGTTAGAGGATTTAGCTCAATTATTAGATTTACCTACTATTCCCCATCGTATTGAAGGGTATGATATTTCCCATATTCAAGGGTCTAATCCTGTTGCTTCTCAAGTGGTTTTTATTGATGGGGTTCCGGCCAAACAATGCTATCGTCATTACAAAATCAAAAATCCTAACATTACCATTGGTCACTCGGATGATTTTGCTAGTTTAGCTGAAGTGTTAAGTCGTCGTTTTCGTTCCTACCAAAATAAGTCAGAGACAGAATTATTAAAATTAGATGATTATCCCGACTTGATTATGATCGATGGAGGAAAAGGTCAACTTTCATCGGTGATAAAAATTTTAGAAACCATGAATCTTATTCCTCCCTTACAAGTAATTAGTTTAGCCAAAAAACGAGAAGAAATTTTCTTACCTGGCCAATCTCAACCCCTAGGGACTCACCCCGAACAACCGGGAGTTCAATTATTAAGAAGAGTTCGAGACGAAGCTCATCGATTTGCTGTAACCTTTCATCGTCAACAACGGTTAAAAAAAAGCCGCCACTCTCGCTTAGATAACATTCCAGGGTTAGGATTTCAACGACAAAAACAACTCCTTGCCCATTTTCATTCTCTTGATTACATTCGAGAAGCTTCCATTGAAAAGTTACAAGAAGTACCAGGAATTGGTCAAGCTTTAGCTACAGAAATTTATGATTATTTTCACCCTAATTAAACTATAAATTATCAATAAAACCCGCCATGAAAACAAAGGACGGGCTAATTCTTGTATACTTCTGATTCTTGTTTGTTGCTTTTTATCTTAATGCTTAAGCAAAACGACGGCGTAATAAGGGTTGAATGGTTAATAAAATTAAGGCATCAAACCCTACTAATAATAACAACACCCCAAGAAAATTAATATCCATCCAAGGGGTTTCCAGCACAATACTGGCTAAAGACCATTGTCCATTCAGGTAGATATAACGGATGGGTTCGATGGCGTAGGTTAAGGGGTTTAAACTGGCCACAATCTGTAACCATCCTGCCATAAAGGATAAAGGAGCCAAGGCGGTACTGGCAAACAGTAAGGGTAAGTTGGTGACAAAAATGACGGCAATCAGTTCAATATGACCCGGCAAAGCAAAGGCTAACCCTAAACTTAACCCGGTTACTCCAGCAACAATTAAAAAGACAATCAAAGCGATCGCTCCTAACCCTGCTATACTGGGTAAACCAGCCCCTAACATGGCACTGGCACCGACAATGACGGCTGTTTGGATAAAACTGAGGGTAATAATATAAAGGGTAGATGCGGCCACAATGGAATAGCGAGAGGCTAACGGTGCTACTAATAAACGGTTGAGAAAGCCAAATTCTCGGTCAAACATGACAGGAAGTCCGGCATTTAAGGCCCCAGAAAAGGCGGTAAAAACAATAATTCCAGGGGAGAGAAACTTAGCATAGTTGAGATCATCCCCAAATAATCCTTGAGGGGCGTTATAAAACAAAGCCCCAAACAAAATTAACCACATAAACGGCTGAATAATACCCGCCATCAAGGTTGAGGGACGACGTTGTAGTTGAATAAACAGACGCTTGGTCATGGCCAAGGTTTCTTGGAAAAATTCTGACCACCAATTCCCCTCTTGTCTGGTATCAGTGATAACATTCGGGGCTAAACTCTTCTTAGTTTGAGAGGATGTAATGGTTTGACTCATACGATTTATCTATTATTGTTCTAGCTTATTTTGATCTTAGATCCTTTCTCCAAGTTTGCACCTACTAAAAACCTACAACCTGACGTAAATTTCCATCCCTTTTAACATAAACAAGGTCTATAGATTGAGCATTTAAGTCAATCCCTAAACAGCCATTTCTTATCTGAGAAATATAAGGAACTGCTTGCACATAAGTGGATAAATGAATATACCATTGATTATCTTTATGCTCTCTTCTAAAAATTTGAACCGTTACCGGCTTTTTGGCTTCGAGAGCGTAAAGTAAGTCATGTTTGCGTTGTTTGGTGACAACAAAATCTAAAGTTATTTTCTGACCATAAATCTCCTGATAACAACGAGGAACTGTAATTGTTACTGTAAAAATATCATCTTGTTTGTGATGAATTTTAGTCACAGGATTATTACCATTTACTGACCCTTTTCCTACACTATAAAAGTTTCCACCCCGTTTCATTCGCCAATCTTTTAACCATTCTTCGTGATTAGTATAGCCATTTTCTTCTAAATTATATTGAGCTTTAAATAACTTCTTTGACCCCCAACAAATATGTAATCTCTCCCCTTGTTTCAAGCCTCGCAGTTGCTGCTGTTTTCGTTGTAATCTTTCTAACTTAGATTTAACTCCTAATAATTTCTTATTAAAGTTTCTTAGATTTAGCTGAGTCGGATTAAAGTAAGCCTTCTCTAGAGTTTCTAAATTTTCCTCTGCTTTCTTAAATCCTGCTTTTAAATCTGTTTCAAGAAGTTCTATTTGATTTTCTTTAGCTGTAGTTAATTGCTCAAAAACAGAACTGGCATTTGTGGCTAAACTATCAGCCCATGCCCATTGAATATTATACTTTTTTTGGGTTATTTTCTCTATTTCACTTTCGGATATTCCTTTTTGTCTATCATTTAAAGCCCTGCGTAAAAGACTTTGATATTCATTACCCCAATCTTCTAGAAACGGATGATATTCTATTTTACTTTCAATCCCTATCAGCCTTTGATAAAAAGGTTTATCAGTCTTTTGTTTTGACCGACTTATCCGTGTTAATTTAGCTTTTAGAGACTTCTTTTTAGCCATTACTATAAGAAATTAACTCTTTCCTTATTCTAGCACATTATCTTCTTTTTCAGTCTCTTTCACTCTTTTATTTATTTCTTTTTTATATTTTCTCAATCCATAAAGACGACAGGAGAAAGAATGAATCACAGCCATCAAGTCTTCTACTAACTCTTGTTGTGGTGATAAAGTTTGTGCATTTGCTACTATTAGCTTTCCTTGATGAATTGTTAAAAAATGGTCAAATAATCTGCTAAACTTTATAATATATTAGCAGATATATATAGATTTTTGCTACCTAGACAAAGCAG
>JASJDD010000251.1 GCA_030065735.1 Crocosphaera sp. | reverse complement strand
AAGTAGAAATATTAGATAATCCGACAAACTTATCAGGAGAAGATATCTTACCTAACTTTGTGTTAGATTTAGAATTAATTTGGTAAACTAAAATTATGGTTTAATCACTGAGAGGAATAAATAATGGTTGATTCTATAGAAATAAACTGTGATTCTTTAAAATTAACGGATGAACAATTTTTTCAACTATGTCAAGATAATCGTGAGCTAAGATTTGAAAGAAATAGTAATGGAGATATGGTAATTATGCCACCAACAGGAGGGGAAACAGGTAATCGAAATAGTGATATAACCTATCAACTTTACGCATGGAATCATAAGAAGAAATTAGGTGTTACTTTTGATTCATCTACAGGGTTTAAGTTACCAAATGGTGCAGATCGCTCCCCTGATGCGTCTTGGATCCCTTTAGAAAAATGGAATAATTTAACATCAGAACAACGTCAAAAATTCTTACCATTATGTCCGGATTTTGTTATTGAATTACGTTCTCCTAGCGATAGTTTAAAAACGTTACAAAATAAGATGCAAGAATATCTAGAAAATGGCACAAAATTAGGATGGTTAATTAATCCAAAAACGAAACAAGTGGAGGTTTATAGACAAGGAAAAAAAGTAGAAATATTAGATAATCCGACAAACTTATCAGGAGAAGATATCTTACCTAACTTTGTGTTAGATTTAGAATTAATTTGGTAACATTGTTATAATAGATTAATCTGGTATCTTAATCTTGATCCCAATTAAAACATAATGGGGTGTGTTCAATCATAATAAATTAGTTTTAAACCTTAAACGAATCTTAAAAAAATCAGGGCAAATGTAAGAACATCCCGAAAAAACGGTTAAAATCGAAATCCTGTAGTATAAATTGTCTTAATAAACACAATAGATCAAATACTCTCAGGTTCGATAGCATGGGAAGTAGAGGCCCGTTGATTCAGCAACAGTTCAATACTTGTTCCCCCATAGACACAGGTTAAACAAAGACCTTTTGAGCGAATCAATACCTTAACCATTCCTTAAGCTGCGGTTTAGTTGCATCATGACTAAACCAACTTAAGCAACTCCGTAACCCTTAAACTTTGACTTGTATGGATGAGCGTACCATAATGAATATGACCCAAAATACCCATAACCAACTCAACGCAACCTATATGGGAATCCCTTCCCTCGTTGAAGAAAGAGACGCTTGTGGGGTAGGATTTATAGCAGATGTGCAAGGAAACGGCAGCCATAAACTGATCCAACAGACCCTAAGTGCGTTAAACTGTATGGAGCATCGGGGCGGTTGTAGTGCCGATAATGACTCAGGAGATGGGTCGGGGATCATGACAGCCATACCTCGTGAGTTGTTATCCCCCTGGTTTGCCGAAAAAGGGACTACTATGCCTCCTCTAGAACAGTTAGGAGTAGGGATGGTCTTCTTACCTCAAGATATCAGTAAGAGAGAAGAAGATCGAGCGCACGTTGAAAGCGTCGTAAAAGAGGCAAACTTAACGGTTTTAGGATGGCGTGAAGTTCCTGTCAATCCTGCTGTTTTGGGGGTTCAAGCCAAGGAAAATCAACCCCATATTGAACAAATAATGGTGACATCTGGTGAAGGGTTATCAGGGGATGAGTTAGATCGGGTTTTGTATGTGGTGCGATCGCAGTTAGGAAAACGGTTAGCAGATGATTTCTATATCTGTTCCTTTAGTTGTCGTACCATTGTCTATAAAGGGATGGTACGCAGTCAAGTATTAGGAGAATTTTATCAAGATTTAAACGATCCTAACTATATTAGTCGCTTTGCCGTCTATCATCGGCGGTTTAGTACCAACACGATGCCAAAATGGCCCTTGGCTCAACCCATGCGATTATTAGGGCATAATGGAGAAATTAACACCCTCATCGGGAATATTAACTCCATGGCTACCAGGGAAGTTAAATTAACCGTACCAGGGTGGAAACCAGAGGAACTAGAAGCGTTAACCCCCGTTGTCAATACAGAAAACAGTGATTCCTATAACTTAGATAGTGCCTTAGAATTATTAGTAAGAACCGGTCGCAGTCCCTTAGAAGCGGCCATGATCTTAGTACCAGAAGCTTATAAAAATCAGCCCGATCTCAAAAATTATCCCGAAATTACCGATTTTTATGACTATTATAGTGGCTTCCAAGAACCTTGGGATGGTCCAGCCTTACTTGCATTTAGCGATGGTAAAATGGTAGGTGCTTGTTTAGATCGCAACGGATTACGGCCCGCAAGATATTGTATTACCAAAGATGATTATGTGGTGGTGGGATCAGAAGCCGGCGTTGTGGATATTCCTGAAGCAGATATTGTCGAAAAAGGAAGACTCGGCCCCGGACAAACCATTGCAGTTGACTTAACTACTCAAGAAGTCCTAAAAAATTGGGACATCAAACAACGCATTGCCCAAACTCACCCTTATGGGGAATGGTTGCAAGGTTATCGTCAACAACTCACCCCTCAAACCTTCTGTGATACCCTTCTCTTAAACGACGCTAAACACCTCTTACAACAACAAACCGCTTTTGGTTACACCGCAGAAGACGTAGACATGATCGTGGTTCCCATGGCCACCCAAGGAAAAGAACCCACCTTCTGTATGGGAGATGATATTCCCTTAGCTGTCTTATCCGATAAACCTCACCTACTCTACGACTACTTTAAACAACGATTTGCCCAAGTAACCAACCCTCCCATTGATCCCTTGCGGGAAAGTTTGGTCATGTCGTTAGAGATGTTGTTAGGGTCAAAAGGTAACTTACTCGATCCCAAAGCAGAAGACGCTAAACTACTGAAAGTAGAAACCCCCGTTCTCAACGAAACGGAATTAGAACAGATCAAAAACTCTGATTTTAATGTCACCGAGTTATCCACGCTGTTCGATCTTACCACAGGACCAGACGGCTTAAAAGCTGCATTAGAGCGTCTTTGTCATCAAGCAACCGCAGCAGTGGAAAAAGGGGCAAAAATCCTCATTTTAAGCGATCGCCTTTCAGAAGTCAGAAATCAGAAGTCAGAAGTCAGAAGTATTGATGAGACGACCAGTTATATTCCTCCCTTACTTGCAGTAGGAACCGTCCATCATCACCTTATTAAACAAGGATTGCGCTTAGAAACCTCCTTAGTAGTAGATACGGCCCAATGTTGGAGTACCCATCATTTTGCTTGTTTAGTCGGTTATGGGGCCTCCGCGGTATGTCCTTACCTTACCCTCGAAACCATCCGTCAATGGTGGAATGATCCCAAAACTCAGAAATTAATGGCCAATGGCAAACTAGAAACCATTACCTTAGAAGAAGCATTAGGAAACTATCGTCATGCAGTGGAAGCAGGATTATTAAAAATTCTCTCCAAAATGGGCATATCCCTCTTAGCATCCTATCACGGGGCCCAAATATTTGAAGCGATCGGCCTCGGGATGGAGTTAGTCAACCTCGCTTTCAAAGGAACAACCAGTCGTGTCGGTGGTTTAAATATAGCAGAACTAGCCCAAGAAATTATTGCGGTTCATAGTCGTGCCTTCCCCAGTTTAACCGATAAGAAACTGAAAAACTTCGGCTTCATTAACTACCGTCCAGGGGGAGAATATCACATGAACTCCCCAGAAATGGCCAAATCGATTCATAAGGCGGTTAAAGCCTATAAAATTGGGGAAAATGGGGCGAATAAAGAGGCTTATGATCACTACGAACTCTATCAAAAATACCTCGAACAACGTCCCATTACTGCCTTACGAGACTTATTAGAATTCAAAAGTGATCAACCTTCCATTCCCATAGACGAAGTTGAACCCGTCGAAGCGATCGTTAAACGGTTCTGTACCGGCGGAATGTCATTAGGGGCCTTATCAAGAGAGGCCCACGAAACATTAGCGATCGCCATGAACCGATTAGGAGGGAAGTCCAACTCTGGAGAAGGAGGGGAAGATCCTACCCGTTTTATGACCCTCTCAGATGTAGATGCGGAGGGATATTCTCCCACATTCCCCCATCTTAAGGGTCTCCAGAACGGTGACACGGCCAGTTCTGCCATTAAACAAGTTGCCTCCGGACGGTTTGGGGTGACCCCTGAATACCTGATGAATGGTAAGCAGTTAGAAATTAAAATGGCCCAAGGGGCAAAACCAGGAGAAGGGGGACAGTTACCCGGCAAGAAAGTCAGTTCCTACATTGCCATGTTACGCCGTTCTAAACCCGGTGTCACCCTCATCTCGCCCCCCCCTCACCATGATATCTATTCCATTGAAGACTTAGCCCAGTTAATCTTTGACTTGCATCAAATTAACCCTAGTGCTAAGGTTTCTGTTAAATTAGTAGCTGAGATCGGTATCGGAACCATTGCTGCCGGTGTGGCTAAAGCCAACGCAGATATTATTCAAATTTCTGGTCACGACGGTGGTACCGGTGCATCCCCTCTCAGTTCCATTAAACACGCTGGTTGTCCCTGGGAACTGGGAGTAACAGAAGTGCATCGGATGTTGATGCAAAATAAACTCCGCGATCGCGTCATTTTACGGGCTGACGGTGGCTTAAAAACCGGTTGGGACGTGATGATGGCCGCTTTAATGGGTGCCGAACAATACGGTTTCGGTTCCATTGCCATGATTGCCGAAGGTTGTATTATGGCGCGGATCTGTCATACGAATAACTGTCCTGTTGGGGTGGCAACGCAACAAGAACGGTTGCGTCAACGGTTTACCGGCGTTCCTGAAAATGTCGTCAACTTCTTCTATTTTATTGCAGAAGAGGTCCGCTCAATTTTAGCAAAATTAGGCTATCGTTCCTTAGATGAGGTCATTGGACGGTCTGATCTGCTGAAAATGCGCTCACAAGTCAATTTAACTAAGACTCAGTCCCTTAACCTAGACTGTCTATTGAATCTTCCCGATGTGAAAAGCGATCGCAGTTGGTTAAACCATGAGGAAGTCCACAGCAATGGCCCCGTATTGGATGATCAGTTATTAGCAGACGCAGCGATTAGTTCCGCCATTAATACACACGGAACCCTAGCCAAAAATGTGAAAATTGTCAACACTGATCGCACCGTTGGGGCGCGTATTTCTGGTGTTTTAGCTAAGAAATATGGTAATACCGGCTTTTCTGGGGAGTTAAAATTTAACTTTACAGGGGCTACTGGCCAAAGTTTTGCTGCTTTTAACCTTCCTGGTATGATCATGCACCTAGAAGGGGAAGCCAACGACTATGTCTGCAAAGGAATGCACGGAGGGGAGGTTGTCATCGTTCCCCCCAGAAATGCCACCTATGAAGCAGCAGATAACGTGATCGTCGGTAATACCTGCCTTTACGGGTCCACAGGCGGTGTTTTATACGCCAATGGCCGCGCCGGTGAACGGTTCGGGGTGCGTAACTCCATGGGTAAAGCAGTTATTGAAGGTGCCGGCGATCACTGTTGTGAATACATGACCGGTGGTGTTATTGTTGTCCTTGGTTCCGTTGGCCGCAATGTAGGCGCAGGAATGACTGGAGGGATCGGTTACTTTTTGGATGAAGATAACAGTTTCCCCGAAAAAGTTAACCCCGAAATTGTAGAAATTCAACGGATATGTACCGAAGCAGGAGAAGCACAATTAAAGGGATTAATTGAGTCTCATTTTGAGCGTACTGCCAGTAAAAAAGCCGAACATATCCTCAATAACTGGGGTGAATATGTAGGCAAATTCTGGCAAGTGGTTCCCCCATCTGAGTCAAATAGTCCTGAAACCAATCCTAACCCCGTTATGGTTGAGGAAAAAACCTTAGCCCCTGCTAAATAAATAATTTGTAAGGTGGACATTGTCCACCTTACCTTATTTATGTTCTAACAAAACGAGAACTAAAACTATGAGAACAATTGAATACAAAAAAACCTTTTTTAAAGTCGCTGATTTTGTCTCTTGGCAAAAAGATAAAGCACTAATTTTATCCCCTAAATTTCAACGTAGATCAGTATGGAAACCTGGGACTAAATCTTATCTAATTGATACTATTGTTAGGGGTTTACCGATTCCTATTATTTTTTTAAGGGATCTTCCTATTGATCTTGAAACTTTACGTCCACAGCGTGAGGTAGTTGATGGACAACAAAGATTAAGAACTGTTTTGAGTTTTGTTGCACCTCAATCTTTAGAAGATTACAATCCTCAAGAAGATCAATTTACTGTACAAAAAAATCACAATAAAGAGATAGCCGGAAAAACATTTCAACAACTCGATGATGACATTAAAAGAGATATTTTAGAGTATGAGTTTAGTGTTCATATTTTTTCTCCAAGAATGGATAATAGAGAAGTAATTGATATATTTCGTCGAATGAATTCAACTTCTTATCCATTAAATAAACAAGAACTTAGAAATGCTGAATATTTTGGTAAGTTTAAAACTCTTGCCTATGAACTTGCATTAGAATGTTTATGTTATTGGAAGAGTTGGGAAATTTTTAACGACGAAGAAATTGCAAGAATGGACGAAGTTAAACTGACATCAGAACTAATAATTATGATGATTGAGGGTAAACTTTTTGATGGTTCTTATCTAGACAGTAAGATAGATAAATTTTATAACGACTATAATGATGAGTTAGATGGTTATGATGAAATATATAATTATTTTCATAAGACGATGAAAGTGATTGATGCGAATTTTAAAAATTTGTTACCATCTTCAAAGTTTAGCCAATCAACAAAGATATATGTTTTATTTTCCGTTATTTACGATTTAATGTTTGGACTTGATAGCATATCATCAAAAAAATACACTAAAAATAAAGTAACTCAAATTCCTAGTAAAGTGATTGAAAATCTAAGAATAGCTATTGATAATCTAGACTCAAAAAAACCAGAAGATATTGGTATTGATCAGAATAAATATAAACAAAGCACCTTTGAATATTTAATTGAATATGTAAAAAGAACTACTTAAATTTATGCCAAAGAAAGCAGATACTTTACTGAAAAGTTTTAGAGGAATGGTTAGAAAACGAGAAACAATAAGGACTAAAATAGAAAACCTATTGACTAATAATATTCTTGATGAGAATGAAGTTTTCATCTTTTATGAGGGCTTATTTATAGGATTATTCACGGATTTTGAAAAATTTATAGGAGAATTATTTTGTGGATTTGTTGAAGGAAAAATCACTATTTATGGATACAAAATTAACGAAATTCGTAAAGTTAAAATTGCTCCGCAATCAGATATTGAGGAAGTTATTTTAGGAGGAAAACAATATCTTGATTGGTTGCCTTATGAGAGAACAATAGAAAGAGCAAAAATTTTTTTCTATGACGGTATTCCTTTTACTAATCTTGATGATGATCAGAAAAATAACTTAAGAGATTATCATAAAATCAGAAATGCAATTGCTCATAAAAGTCGTAAATCTGAAGCAGAGTTTAATAAAACAATCAAGAATTCTCGATTACCTCCTTCAGAACAAACTCCAGGAGGATATTTAAGAAGTAAACCAAGAGGACAAGGACAACAAACCCAATATGAAATTGCATCTGCTCAACTAATACAAATTGCTTTAAATTTATGTAGAATTAATGTGTAATATCAAGTGCGATCTGTTCCGCAGTTGACGGAGTGACAAGAGTAGAAAAAGGCTCACCATGAGTGCTTTACCAATCAGTGATCTCAAAGAAGGATAGTTTATCTGACGAATTTTCCCCCGTCTACCTCTGCTTCTCTCGACAGACTATTTTCCTTAACCAAGCAGTATTGTCGTCTCTCCCTCTCCGGAGTCAAACTCCAAGAATAATTTTTCTGCAAAAATGGGATGCTCTCCCTAATTGGTGGTAATTAAAGCGAAAATATTTTAAAGTAAGTGTATAGTCAATTCATAAACAATGGGGAAATCAGACAATGGATAGTAACACAAACAGAATCAAAGTAATGATTGAGCGAGCTTTAGCGGATCGTCGATTATCAAAGCAAGAAGATGAAGATATTAAAGCAGCTATTTACGCTGATCGCAAAGTAACAGAAGAGGAAGCAAAATTATATCGAGAATTACAAGAACTTGTTTTTGAAGGGACGATTAAAATTGCAACTGATGACGAACAAGAATAGGAAATTTCACTCCATCCAGTCTAAAGTTTTAAGACTTATTCTCTAATCGAAATAAAAAGACCATTAATGCTACAACTCCTATCTGTAAAGCAAAATTCGGTAAAGCAGCAGCCACCTCTTTTCCTGCAGCTAACTTGACTAAAAACACTAAAGCTCCAATAAAACCCGATGCAGCAAAGGCAATATAGAAAAATTTTCTCAAGCCTTTATAGGGGGCTTTCGCTTCTGCTATTAAAGAAGCATATTTTTGAGGATCAAGTTTAGACCGAGACTGACGAGAATTTTCTGGTGGTTGGTTCATCAAAAAAATTAGGTCTGAAAATCCGTCCGTTCTGCAAGCTCAGGACAGCCTTTAGCAAGGAGAAGAACGGCTCTATTACCTGAGTCTAGCATATTCTAGCAATTCACGGGGTAACAAGCCCGTTAAAACCTTATTCGTCGAACTCAGAATGAACTACCCCGACTTTTGAGAAGTCGGGGTTTCCAAATCCCCCAAACCTCGTATTAGTCGAGACTTTTGACGCTTCATCTGCCCTAGTTGCTTCATCGAACCAGTATGCTTACGCT
>JASJDD010000250.1 GCA_030065735.1 Crocosphaera sp. | reverse complement strand
CAGAAGCAACCCCTTGGTTTAAAGAGGTGGTGAATAATGCTTCTTGGGTTAAAGATGTTGCCGAAGCTACGGAGGGGACTGTACCATTGTTGCCGTTTTTCTGTAAGTATGCTCAGTTGTTGCTGCGAGAACGAGATCCACAGAAACAGGGGTATAACGCTTGTACGTTAGCTTATCATCGTGCCATTCAAGAGGTTTTTTTCAATCGCAGTATGGAGCTTCAGCAGATCAAGCCCCGTACTAATGCGAGAATAATCAGTAAGGGAAATCCTGAAAATATTGACATGAAAGGGTTTAAGGTGGATAATACTGCCTTATCTCATGAGTTTATACAGTATGCTGATGATGCTTTTTATCAATTTGCTGAGATTAATGGACTGGAGCAAAAACTGACTAATCAGTTATTAAAAAGTATTCATAGGTCTTTTGTTAGCCATTTACGCTTGCTGTTAGTTCATGTTAATACAGAAAAAGAGTTTGCTGCTTTTAGGAATTTAACATTTCTCGATAATAGTCAAACTAAACTTGAGAAAATTTTAGATCGCCATTTAGCGTATCAATCTTGGTTATTTAATGAGAAAAAGGTTTTTCAGTCGGAACCTTTTGCTTTGAATCATATTTATCTTAATACTGAGTGTGGAGTTTTAGAGTATTCAGAAATTAAGAAGCAGGAAAAAGAGGGTTTAAAAGATCATCAAGATAGGGAAAAACCGAAGAATCCTTTTTCTGAAAAAGATGCAGAGCGCGTCAATTTATTAAATACGGTTTTAGAATATATAGGAAAGAAAAATTTTAATGAACCTATCGTTATTCAAGGGGTTGCAGGGTCAGGAAAATCATCATTTACGCTAAAATTAGTTGAGGAATTGAAAGACCAAGGTTGTTATCCTATTCGTATTTTGTTAAAAGATTTGAGTCTCAGAAATAATTTTAAAGAAGCGGTTCCTTATGCTCTTAAATTTGGGGAAGAACACTTTGGTCAATCCACTTGGAAACCCGTTTTTGACGGGAAGTGGTTTTCTGAATTAGTGAGTCCTTCCAATGGAGAAGCCATTCAGTTTGGTCAACAGAAAACCCAAATTTCTCCCTATGTTTTTATTTTTGATGGTTGGGATGAAATTAGTACCGGAGCTAATAAAGGATTTAAGGATAGTATCGATCAATTGTTGAACGATATTAGAGACACTTTAATTGAAAAACGGGATGGATATACTCCCATACGAGTTATTGTTACCGGTCGTCCCACCGTTGATGTAACGAATACTAAACTTCTGGGAAAAGATACCCCTATTCTTACCATTAGACCTTTAAGACCCGAACAATTAAAAAAGTATATTGAAACCTTTCAAAAAGCAGAGCAAACTAAACCTTTGTTACCTCTATTTTCAAGTAGATTCCAACCGCAATCATCAGCCAATCAATCCCAACCCAGAAACAGAGACAATAAAATCATTAATCCTGAGTTTTTTAAGACGATTATAGAAACCTATGATCAAGCCTTTCAGCAATTAATTGAAGAGCATGAACAGGATCATGTTTCAGAATTGAAGGGAAGTTTAGCGGTTTTAGGATTACCGTTACTGGCTTATTTAACCCTCACTTTGATGTTTGAAATTGACTCAGAAGAAGAACTAAAAGCTTTGATTGACAATCCTACTAATTTATATCGAAAGTTAATCGATAAAACCTGCGAAGGGTCAGGAAAAGCGGTTCCAGAGCTTAAAGAAGGAAATCATTTTCAACTGTCTGGGAAAGATTTAAGGGGGTTATTATGGAAGACAGCCCAAGCCGTTACTGATTTAGGAAAAGAATCTATTTCTCGTGAAGAATTAAGGTTAAGATTATTTCCTGAAGCCGATGAAGATGATGAGCAATTAGAAGAAATTATTGAAGAAGCCACCGCCAATAATAAGTTAAGTCGTTTAATTATTAGTTTCTTCTTTAAAGAAAGTGCAGGAGAAGGGTGTGAATTTTTGCATAAATCTTTTCGAGAATATTTATTTGCCGAAGGAGTAATCGACGAACTGAAATGGTATGGGAAAAATCCAACGGTTGCCAAAGTTTATGAACATAATCCTAAAAAGGGTTATCAAGAGCGAGAAGTTTACTGGCAAGATTTTAAGAAAGATGACCCGCGATGGAAGTTAACCCGTTATCTCTCAAAACAATTTGCTACCCATTGGGTTTCCCCAGAAATTAAAACGCATCTTCTCAGTTTATTGACCTGGGAAATGGAACGGTCTGCGGAAATGGAACAGTCAGCTAAAGACGAATCTGTCTCATCTTTATCCACTGAACCCGTTTTCAGACAACAGTGGGAGTATATCAGGGATGGATTGGCGGACGTTTGGGATTGGTGGGCTGAAGGGGTATTTATGCGTTCTCAAGCTAAAATTAGGAAAGGGGATAAACACTTTGATGCCCCCTATTTGGCGGAATTAGCAGAATGGTGCTGTCCTTTGGATTCAGAGGCGTGGAAACCCAATCGTCCGGCCCCCGTTCGTCATATTACAGTAGACAGTCGATTAGGGGATGCTTTTTTTCATCTAACAGCCATCGTTCATGGAAAACTCTACGATTACGCCAAGCAGAAGGTTTCTTCTTCAACAAATATTGATCAAATTGAGCGAACCCAACGACGACGCTATCAAACCGAACAGGTAGCTCACGATGAAAACAATGAAGAGATTTTCTTGATTCAGTTTGCTCCTAGTGGAGAAAATAATAATAATTTTCGTAATTATTGTCACCGCATTAATGCTGCTGGTTGGAGATATCCTGAATCCTTTCCTAGTTATGTATGGGCTTTCTCAATCAACTTCGAGAGAGCAGACCTCATAAGAGCAAACTTAAAAGAAGCTTACCTTGAAGAAAGCAACTTTGAAAAAGCCAGCCTAAATGGAACTTATCTCAAACAAGCGATTCTCAAGGATGCTAACCTCAACAGTGCTAACCTCAACGGGGCTAACCTCAACGGAGCTAACCTTGAAGAAGCTCAACTTAATGGAACCTATTTAAAAGGAGCTTATATCAAGGGGGCAAAGCTTTATAGAGCTAAGTTTGAAAGAGCAAACTTAAAAGAAGCTAGTCTTAAAGGAGCAAACTTAAAAGAAGCTAGCTTAATAGGGGCTTATCTTAATGGAGCAAACATTGAAAAAGCTAACCTTAATGGAGCTAACCTTAATGGAGCTAACCTTAATGGAGCTAACCTTAATGAAGCCTATCTCAAACAAGCGATTCTTAATGGAGCAAACCTCAACGCAACTAACCTTAGAGGAGCCAACCTTAGAGAAGCTGACCTCAGAGAAGCTGACCTCAGAGAAGCTGACCTCAGAGAAGCTGACCTTAGAGAAGCTGACCTCAGAGGAGCTAAAAATCTACCCTTAGAGCAGATAAAAAATGAAACCAGGAATTGGGAATTAGCCAACTTTGACCCAGAAATTGCAGAACAGTTAGGGTTGCGCTTTTATTCAGCAAACCCTAATTAATGGCGTTTTTTCCCCTTCCAAGTGCCACCATAAACGTAGTGGGGATTGTTGTCATGAAGTTGCTGCCAACACTGCGAACAAACAAACCGCCACTCCTGTGATGAATCAATCTGCACTCGGTAAAGGACTTTTGAAGAAATTTGGCAAAGATCGCATTCTTTTTGTCGCACCCGTCCCATAGCCGATAAGCGATATATTCACATTAACATTAACGTAGTCAAATCATAACATACCCACACCAAGCAGCATAAGCAATAGCAATGGCATCCACTCGTGCATCTAATTTCAGGGGGTTAAGGTAGAACATATGTTCAAGAATAGGGGCAATCTCGTCTCGTTGAGCTTTGGGGGTATCAACATTACTTTTCCAAGTGGCCGGGTAAATCATGGTAGGAAGCAGGCCGTGACGGTAGGCGACGAGGTTAAGGATTCCTAACACTTGTAGTAATTTGCTGGTTGAGGGAAATTCTGGGTTAATGAAAGGTTGTTCAATGGCAATGTGGGCCGGTTGATACTCTTTGATAATCGCTTGTAAATCCGTTTCTATTTCTGCCAGTCGATGAGGGAGCGAATCATCGTAATTCGTTAAAATTAAACCAAAATCAATGATATTTGGGTCTTCTGTTGGTTCCGCTTCCAGGATAGCCCATCCTAATTGAGAGATACTGGGTTTGATACCAAGCCAACGAGGGGACTGGGAAGTTGAGGATGTTTCAGCATTTTGGTCTTGATCTAGGGAGATGGCATAAGCTTTGATTTCTTTTACGAAACATTCAGGGACTCGGATGGCTTTAGTAGGGAGATGATGCCATTGGGTGCGTTGAGGGTGAGGTAATGGGTGATAATTCGGCATGATTGGAGTGTACACTCAAATATAAATGAAGAGATTGAATTTAATGATTATAATTAATGGGATGGAAAAAGTAAGGGAAGGAAATGTTGGGAGAAAAAGACTTATGAAAAGACCTTTTTGAATAAGTCATGTTACTCAAGCAGGAGATCGAGGGTTTAAAATTAGTCGAACCGTTACCGTTGACTGGGCATCCGGCGGTGGTTTATTTGCGATCGCTTTCTGCAAAATCTCAAATTACCATGCGTGGGGCGTTGAATATGATCGCTCGGTTATTAACGAATGGGGAATGTGACCACCTTAGTTTGAACTGGGCTAAATTGACTTATCAGCATACGGCGGCGGTGCAAGCTGCTTTACTGGAAACTTGTGCGCCGGCGACGGCGGCCACTCGAATGTGCGCGTTGAAGCGGACGTTAAAGGAGTGCAAACGCTTAGGGTTGATTAATGGTGATCAGTATGCGGCGGCGGTGGATTTACCTGCGATTCGCGTGCCGGAAACCCTGCCGGGACGGGCGTTGGAAGTATCAGAAATTGAGGCGTTGATGGCTGTGTGTGAACAAGATACGAGTAAGCAAGGGGTGAGGGATTTGGCTTTGATTTCTATTTTACGCGGTTGCGGGTTACGACGAGATAAGGTGGCGAAGCTGCGGTTAGAAGATTTGGAGGTGGAGACGGGGACGTTACGGGTATTGAAGGCGAAGGGGGGAAAAAATCGACTGGTCTATTTATCAGACGAGGCCATGGTTTACGTAAATCGGTGGCTGCAGGTGAGGGGCCCGCAACCGGGGCCATTGTTGTGTCCCATTCGCAAAGGGGGCAGGATTGAATATCGGTGTATGTCGGGGCAAAATGTCTATTTAATTGTCGAGAAACGAGTTCAAGAGGCTGGTTTAGAAAAGTTAACCCCCCAGGATTTTCGTCGCACGTTTTGCTCTGACTTGTTTGATGCTGGCGTTGATCCGGTCATGGTACAGCAGTTGGTAGGCCATGCTTCTTTACAGACTACAGCTAAGTATGATAGACGAAAAGAAGCCCTTAAACGTCAAGCGATTAAGAATTTAAAGTTTAAATCATAGTTATATTTTTATTGAAATCTGTCTTAATATACTACGACCTTTTTGACAATTTTCGACGCATCGCAACAAGTAATCTTTAATCTTTTTCTCTGAAACTGAACAATTATTATCTGAGTCAAGTATTTTCTCCAGGGTCTTCAAGTTATCAAGAATCCCAAGAAGTCTGTTATTAAATCGTCTTTTTAGATAAATATCTCTAGGAGTATAATGTTTTTTAAATAATGATTCTAAATCTTCTGTCACTTTTGAATCAGCCATTTTTTTAATTAACTTTAAGGTAGCTAAACAATCATCAATGGCTCGATGACCCCCATTTAAAGGTTGCCATTTGAAATTACCATGATAATCACTATACTCTCCGTAATATCTAGCATATAAAAACATGATACAATCATAATCAAATTCTAATCTTTGAAGATTATGTTTTTGATAACAGTAATTTAATATAGAGATGTCAAAATCAGCGTTATAAATACCAACAGTCTTATCTTTAGTAATTGATTGAATCTGATGGTAAATCTCAGGAAAAGTAGGAGAATTAGCAACCATTTCATTAGTAATGCCATGAATCATGGTGGCATCATCGGGAATAGAAATACTCGGTTTGACTAAGGAATTAAGGAGAATTTCACCGTCTAAATTGATGATTCCTATTTCCACTATTTCTGCATCCGATAATCCAGTGGTTTCCGTATCTAAGATGAGCCAATTATTTTTATCCTTAATAATTTCTCTAGCTCTTAAAATAGCTTCGTTTTCAGCTTTAATAATATGTCCCCAATTATTAAACCACTCGTTATATTCTTGTTCATATCGTTGTTTTTCTCTCCCTTTGGCTAGGGCTTTTAGTTGTTTTTCCGTTACTTTTCGTTTCTCAGTCGCTGATTTTGGGTTACTGGGATCATAGAGATACAAGTCGTATTTTGTGCAGTAAATTACACCAACCGGTTCAACTGGTTTGAGTCTTATATGTGCCAGTTGTTTTTTGGTTTTTAAATGCGATGGCGGTTCATTATCATTTCCCCACCATTGGTAAACAGTGATGTCATTGCTTTTGTTCATGACTGGGCTAAATCATGTTTATCATTGTTATTATTCTATAATAATCTAGTTAACAAGATTAAAACAATGAAATATATTCAACTAGAGTTACAGCTAGACGAAGTTAATACTAGAATTAGTGAGCTTTTACAAGAAAAAAACTCACATTGGACGGAAATCGCTAAACTTGCTATTCAGGTACAGAAGCAAGAGCTTTTTAAACCGAAATTCACCTCATTTACGGCTTGGGTAAAAGATATTGCCGAGCAATGCGATCGCCAACCTTCTTTGATTTGGCGGTATATCAAAGCATCTCGTTATTATTTACAGTTAATAGATGCCGTCCGGGGTGAGGGTGAAGATGAAGCTGAAGATGAAGATTTAGACTTAGATCGCTTAACAGAAATTAAGGCCGCACCAGAAGCATTAGAACGATTAGAGAAGGTGCAACGACAAGCTCCGACTCCGGTGTTCGAGACTTTAAGGGATAAGGTGCTAAATGGTAAAGCGACGGTGGCCGAATGTCGAGAAATTGAAAAAGCTTATCGGCCTTCAATGATTCAAAATGCAACAGAAGCGGAAGCTAGTTACCAGCCGACAACTTCTGAGGCTGACATGGCAACTCACGAAAGTTTAACCGAGCGATCACAACAAAACCAAGGGCAAGAACAAGAACCGTTAGTTATTACCAATCGAGGTCGTCCGAAAAAGGGGCAAGAAGGGAGTTATGGTCATTTGGGTCAAAATAAGAATAAGAATAAGATAGTAACCGATGATGATGAAGCTGTAAGGTCAGATACTGGTGAATTAGCAAGAAATCAAATTGCTCCGACTATTGTGCGATCGCTTACCGTTAATCTAGTCGACTGGACTAAATTAACAGCATCGATGAAGTATCCTGCTAAATATTATCAAGATCATACAGAGGTGAGGGTTAATTTTGAAAGACAACGATTTAGATTAGATTTTTTAGCAGTTGTGAGATGGAGTTTTAAACGACCAAAGGATATTTTCGTAGTTGAAATTAAGAGTTGTCTTCAAGATTTTGAATCAGATCAGAAGTGGACTAATTATCTTAGTTTTTGTCATTATTTTTGTTTCGCCATTCCTTTATCTGACACTGATTTATTAAATGCTCTTAAACAAATTTGTGATAAGGATAAGAGAATAGGCATATTAGGAATTGATTTTCAAGCAGAAATTTCCGAATATTTAACTTATCCTGTTACTGTTATTAAAACTGCTCAGCCTCAGCCTCAGAAGTTAGAAGCTAAAGCTAATAAAACCAATTTAGTTTACGAGACTTTATACGAGAGAGTTTTAGGTTGGAAAGATGATGAAAGGGAAAAGTAAGAGTAAAAGCTAATCATCTTCCTTTAAAAACAGATTAACCCCTGTTACTACTGCTAAGTATGATAGGATAGGATAGGAGAAGGGGTTAAACGGCGGGCGGTTCAGAATTTGGGGTTTTAGGTTAAAACTTGAATAAAAGGGTATTTAAGGATTTTACTGTCAGCCGTCAATAAAGCACACTTATAAATATTAGCAGTAGCTACAATAATTTGGTCAGCAGGGTCATTATGAAAGTCTTTGAGTTGGGTTGATTGAACTAGAATAGGAACGGTTAAATTTAAGAGTTGAACTCCTGGATAAGACAAGGCGATATTTAACCATTCATCAACTGGATAAGTTAAGTTTAAACGATTTTTTTCTACTAATTTAGCCACTTCCCAACAAGAGATAATACTAATCCCTAATCCTTCTGCTTGATAATGATTAATCCAATGACGATGTTGTGAAGTTAGACGAGTATTATTATCAACCCACCAAATCCAAATATGGGTATCAAGTACAATCATTTTAACACTTCCCATTCATCTTCAGCGACTGGTTCAAAAGGGTCATCATAGTAATTAACCGTTCCTTCTAAGGGAAATGGGTTATCAGAGGATGCAACTTTCTTCTGAGAAGAAATGACAATTTCTACAGTTTCTCCTGCTAGAAAAGGTAAATTTTCTAGAGTGATTTTTCCATTTTCAGTTAAAGCGATTTTGAGGCGATGGCTATTCATATAATAAGAATTAACTAATCAAAAAAAACAGTTTATCTATAATAGTTATTATAGATAGTTTAAAGACAACTTCTAATAGGTTTGATAGAACCGTAACCAATCTTCATAACTTTTATGTTTGGCT
>JASJDD010000249.1 GCA_030065735.1 Crocosphaera sp. | reverse complement strand
TAGAAGCACATGGTAGGCAGGGACTCTGCCGAACGGAAACCGTCTGTCAAGTCGAGGTGTCGGGGGCAATGAGCCTAGATAACTGGCGTAGGGGGACTATCCCTCTGTGGGCAGAAATATCCCATCGTGAGTTGGGAAGTCTCACCCATAATCTTTGATTTGGGTGGGGAGGATGTCACCGAAGCTTCAAGAAGTTCCTCACTCCGTTCCGGCGCTATCGCATGGTAGTAGTGAGGAACTTCTGACTTCTGACTTCTGACTTCTGACTTGGTTAAAGTTGGGGTTTGTTCAATCTATCGTTATTTAAAGAGGGTTTCTAACCGTTCTAACGCTATCCAAAATCCTTCTCCTTCGTTTTTATGACCTTGCCAAATTTCAGGAATAAACGAAGCATTGGGTGCAGTTTTCTTTAAGTCTTCTGCTAAAGCGGGAAAATCAAGATCCCCCTGTTCAATTTGTAATCCTTCTCCGTCTAATCCTTGTGCATCTGCTATGTGTAAATGTGCAGTATAAGGACCCACTTGTTCGATGAACTCTTTGAAGGATAAATTATGATGATTACACGCTAGTTTAGAATGAGAAGTGTCTAAACAAACTCGATAGTTATGGTTAGAACAAAATTCAGAAATGTCTTGAGGATCAACAAAAAGATTGTGATATCTTTGTCCACCAAAATGCCAGGGAAACGGCGGCATAGTTTGGGGTATAATTTCAACTCCTTCCCTGTCTAATTTTGATAAACTTTCTAATAGTAAATCGTAGTATTTTTGGCGTTTTATAATGGGTAAGGGTTCATCTAAGGTAAACCCACCAATATTAGTCACAATTAAAGGTCGAGACGCTTTATTAAAGTAAGGTTTAAGTTGTCGAGTAATATTAATGACTTTCTGTAATTCTTGGATAGAATGATGACGATAATCCTCATCTAAAGAACATAAATCTAAGACATGATCTCCCGCAAATAATTCGGGACTATGAACCACATAATCAAGGTCATAAACTTGCTCAAAATATTGCTCAATATCCTGTTCTAAATCTTTGTAACTTAGGTGAAATTCTAATAAATCTGGGTTTGATTTTGGTAATAGTTTGCTAAAGTCATGATAGCGAACGGGTAACCCCCAAGGGCGATCAAATTGATACTTCTTAGGGGTGATTTGGGCTTTTTCTAAATCACTTGGAAAGAAAAAATCCCCTGCTTTAAAAGGTCGTTTGGCTGTCTTACCAATTAATTCTTTTTTACGATTAGGTTGTAGGCCTTTTCCTGGACTTTTAATGTCGATCATCGCTTCGGTAATGATTTGTCCAGCTTCTAAATTACAGTTAATAATTAAACTCTTGGCCAGGGTTTCTCGATTCATTAATTCACCCTGACTTAATCGCCTTTCTGATGCAGTTCCCAGGGCTTCTTCTACTTGTCTAATGCCCTCAATCATTGCTTTAAATTCATGGGGTAATAAGCTTACTTTATGGTCGTTTCCTTCCATTGATTTATCTAAAGTAAAGTGTTTTTCAATTACTTTTGCTCCCTTAGAAACCGCAGCAATTGCTACATTAATTCCTCTTTCATGACCCGAATACCCCACAGGACAATCCCCTAATTCTTTTAAGCGGTTAATATAGTTTAAATTGACATCTTTAAAGGGGGCTGGATAAGTAGAATTACAATGTAATAACACATACATTCCTCCTAGTTTTTGTAATAGTTGAACCGATTGAGTTATTTCGGCTTCGGTGGACATTCCTGTAGAACAAATTAAGGGTTTTCCGGTCTTGACTAAGGCTTTTAATAACTGGTGATTAGTTAAATCAGCAGAGGCGACTTTATAAGCAACCATGCCATAATTTTCCAGAATATTTAAACTATCTAAGTCCCAAGGAGTACACAGGGGTAAAATGCCTTTTTTCTTGCAATAATCAAAAGCTTCTAACATTTCTTCGTCAGAAAGTTGGAAACGAGACAGTAAATCTAAGGTATATTGTGATCCTAAATCTTCACTAGCATCATCAGCATTTCCGGCATTATGATAAAGAGATTTGAGGCTTCTTAATTGAAATTTAGCACAATTTGCACCAGCAGCGATCGCCTCATCAATTAATTTTTTGGCTAAGTCTAAACTGCCATTGTGATTGTTACCAATTTCTGCAATAATAAAGGTAGGAGATTCATCGTTAATAAGGAAGTCACCGATCTTAATTTCATCAGGACGTTTACGGGCGATCGCAACTAAATGATCGTTATCATCTAAAAGGGGAATAAACTCAATTTGTTCAGAAAAATAATTGTTTATTTTTTCGGGATCTTCCTCGAATAAAGCGTATTTAAACTCCTTATTACTGACATTAGAAACCGCTTGATTGAGATCGATGGTGTTTTGTTCTACCAACCACCGTCTAAAGTCACCATCTGTTAACACACCTTCTAAAACACCCGACTCGGTGACAGAGAAAATGATGCGACTTTTATTATCACTAATCTTTTTTAGGGCGTTAAGAATGCTGTCTTCAGAGAAGACGATATATTTAGAGAGATTTCTATCGATTAACATAGGTTATAAACAGTTATATTTTGACGCTAATGTTAAGCATAATATAACATTGACCCCAAAATTTCGATAAATTCTCCTTACTTTTCAAATATCAGCAATAAGATAACGCTTTGAGTAACCCTTGAAATTTTAGTTGAATTTCTGCTAACTCTTTTGACGGTTCTGATCCTTCCACAATTCCTGCACCTGCATACAGTCTAGCATGATTTCCAGAAATTAAAGCAGAACGAATGCCCACAATAAACTCACTATTACCACTGTAATCGATCCAGCCCAAAGGCGCAGCATAAAATCCTCTTTCAAAGCTTTCATAGCGTTTAATTTCTTGACAAGTGACTCCTGTGGGAAAACCAGAAACAGCAGGGGTAGGATGTAAGTTTTCCACCACTTCCAAAGGATGAATATTAGGGTTGAGTTGTGTGTAAATGGGAGTCCAAAGGTGTTGGATATTGGATAATTTTAACACTTTTAAAGGGGAAATTTGTGGAATTAATCCCAAATTGATTAAACGTTGCACAATAAATTCGATAACCACTTGATGTTCTCGTCTTTCTTTACTACTTTTTAAGAGTTTTTGTGCTAAATAATAATCCTCTAGTTTCGTTTTTCCTCTTGAAGTAGAACCCGCTAAAGCATCGGTTAATAACTGTTGATTGTGTAAACTAATTAATCGTTCAGGACTTGCGCCAACGAAGCAATTATTTTTACCATTATTGATGGCAAATATATAGCAATCGGGGTGATAATAACGTAAATTTTTTAAACAATCAATAATTGAAAAGTCTTGAGAACTTGTTAAATCTAAAGCATTAGCTAACACCAATTTCTGAAAATGGTCAGCTTTAATTGATTTTAAAGCTGAAGCAACCGATGATTCAAATCCCTTGATCATGTGATACTTAGGATTCAGTATAATGGATTGTTTTTCTGGCTTATTAATTTCTAGATAGGGTTTAATTTTGGAAATTGATTTTAGATTAGCTGTGGTTTGATCTGCCAATTTTTTGATATTTGTCTCTGAGTCTATTAAAAGATTGAAGATTAATAAACTATTTCTTTTTTGTTTAAGAATTTGAAGTTTAGGTAAAAAAGCAAAAGCTGAAGGAAAGGGAAATTCTTGGGTATTGCTTTCAGAAAAAAAGGTAAATCCACAAAAGATATGAGGAAAAGAATTTGACAAATTATGTTGATTAACTTTGACTATTTTATGAAAACAATCCTTGACAAATTGTTGTGACTGTGCAAATCTATCGACTCTGTTTAATTGACAAAACTCAGTCACACCATAACCTAAGATTGCTTCAGTCTTTCCTGGATTTTCCCAATAAAAATAAATTTCATCTTTAAAAAAATTATTGATTTTTTCATGGGTCAAAAATGCTAGAGTAGATAAGGGATCAACTTCATCAATTATCTGGGACAAACTGACAATAATTGACTGCTTTTGTCCATCTAGAGTTGCTTTATAGCTCAGAAGTAGTTGTTCAAGACGATGTTGATCATACCTGCTATTCGTAGTCTCAGGAATGATTGGTGTAGCAACAGACATCGTAAAGTTATTTATAATTTGTTTTCCTGTACTGAACTTTGTGGTCAAATAAACAACCCATAGATAAATTTATCCTATGGGTTGATTCTGATGATAATGATAATTGACTTTATGTTAACTCGTCAACTAGCTTCTTAAATAGTAACGTTTTGTAAAAGAATAGTTATAATGATTGACTAAAATCAACAAAATCCTGAAGATAGTCATAAGGTTTATTTAACTTTCCATTGATGGCAATAGTAGCATCATAAATCATTTGACTATCAGGTTTTTTCAACTCATCCCAAACCCGATCAATTAATTGCTTTCCGAAGTCTTCTGACGCATCACGGGGTAATTCATTAGGTAAATTATCTACTGCCATAATATCAATACTTTGATCTTGAAAAGGTAAGCTTTCTCTGTCTAAATAAGGATCATAACCATAAATAGGATCAACAATAGTAGATGGTCTAATTGTACAAGGAATAGACGCATCTGGAGCGATATCACAGGTAACATCTGCAATCACCTTAATTTTAAAATCATCCTTTTTCATGTCTTCTTTTGTAAAGAAAATAGGAACTCCTTTCTCCCAATAAATTCCATTGACCATGATATCACTCACCTTGGTATAAGGTTCAAAACTCGAACAATATTGTTCTGGATATTGATAATAATCAGATTCATTAAATATACCTTCTCCTTTTTTATAATACATATCATTAACAGCTAATTTTGTATAAACAGGATAGGAAAATTTCTGATTTAAGAAGTCTTGAGGAGAAATTTGTTTAATATTCATTAAATTAAGAACAGTTGCTGCACCATTACTGACTCTTCCATCTCCAGTAATCACAATTTTAAAATTAGGAAGCGGTAAATTTTGATAATAAGTCTTTGCTTCAGCAAAATCATGACATTGGTGCATCGGTTTTAAAACCAAACTTTGGTAACGTTTTCCCCACGCTAATATAGCATTATGCGCCCCCACAACACCAGCCCAATGTCCAAAAGCAATGACTCTTTTTCCTTGGGTATTACAGAGACATTCGTAGTCAATTAAACGAATCTTTTTTTGCAAAATTGTTTGTAAAAGTTTTCGATTATAAGGTTGTTGTTTATGAGTATGGGAGAAAAATAAATAAGTCTTATGGGGAATCAAAGCATCTATAGGAACTTCTTTAACTCCTAATAAAACCTCACAGTAACTAACATCTTCAACCACAGAAATTCTCTTTTTTCGGTATTCTAAATCAGAAAAACAACGTTTCTCACTTGATTGAATAATGATCTCTAAATTTTGGTCAATTTTCATTAAATATTGACATTGTTCTGGGGTTAAAGGAACTCTAGAATCTGGGGGATTTTTTTCTTCTCGAATAATACCAAGTTTCATAAACAATCAAAAATTTAAGATGATACTGTTAAGCTAATTTAATAATGAAATATCTCCTGGAAAGTTTCTGAGGCAATTTATACTATTTTCCATAAATCCAATCCTTATCCCAAGGAGATCCTCCAATTTCTAAACCCCCTAAAGAACTGTTAGCTTTTAAGATCATTTTACCCTGATTATTTCGTAATTCTACGGTTAAATTTCCTTGTACAGTATCACGACAAAGAAACTGTAAACCCTGGGCCGTTGGCACCCTAACATAAGTCCCCAATTCCTTAGTTTTCCCCTCAATTCTCATCATAAAATCTGTATTTTTTCCTTCCATCACCCAACTTCCCCAAGGTTTAATCTGCCAAGATAATTGACTATTATCTCGATTAAACTCATAAAACTTTCCCTGATAATGTAAACCAATAATTCCTACAGATTCTTGCCAATTTAATACTTGTCTAATTCCACCAGCAGCCGTTAAAGATAAGTCAGATTCTTCCGTAAAACTGTTACAATTAATCCAAAACCATTTACTCGGAAAAGAATGCCCCCAGTTCTTTTCACTATAAGCAGGAGCATTTTTAAATTCATACTTTTTCCCATTCCAATTAATATAACCGCTTGCCCACCCATGAGCCATTAAAACTTGCCATCCTGGATCAAAAACAGGTAAAAAAGATAACCATCCAGCCGTTGCTTCTTGAGGATAAAAACGATTTCCCCAACCATCAATAGGCTTTATCTCATAACACCAACGACAATAATTTTTAGTAGCAGAATCTTGAATATACCCCTGATTTAACCTAGGAGTTGCTTGATACCCTTCCTTGATTATTTCTTCAAAAATAATTGGCTCAAGCATTTGAGGGTTTAGGTTAAAATTCTCTTGTTGCCAATGACATAAAGCGAGTTGTTGCTCACTTGCCCAAAATGTTTTAAGATTAGGAAAAATTCGATATAAATAATGTTCATTTTCTCCTAAAATTTGTGCTGAACCTCCACTATGAGGTTTTCCACCAATAGGATCATCAATAGAATACATAAAGGCAAAACTTTGACCCCATTGAGGTAAAGTAACCCGATAATACCAACCTTCAAAAAAACGCCTCGAACTACCATCCCAATGATAACCAGAATGGGGCGTTTTCCATCGTTGATTGATAGGGAATAAATCTCTTAAAAGAAAGCAATTCTCAGTTTTCAATTGTTAATTCTTAATTATTAATTGAATAAGCTTTTAGAGCTAATTCTAAATTAGCAAAAGGAAGTACCACAACCCAAAAACTAGCCCCAATCATCAAAACTATCCAAGAGGATAAGTCGTTTTTAGCCGTTGTCTCATCAGTCCAAAATATCTTAAACCAGACAGAAAAAACGATTAAAGCCATAACCCAATAATAACTGATGACGATTTCTAACATTGTCGGTAAATCTAAATCTGTTTTTTACTATACCTTAACTTCATCTTATCTAAGACTGACCTTAATTCAACGTCAGAAGTAAGAACTTAACACTTCTGTGCGATAGCGCCGGAACGTAGTGAGGAACTTGTTGAAGATTTTGGTCAACATCAGATTTAAAAATCTGATATAAACATTGAGTAATGATCAGTATTTTTAGAGGTTTCAGGGTAACAATCTTTAAAATCTCACACTCATTACTCCGTAGAAATACGTAAGTTTTTCCCCTATGTCATCTTCAATGGGATAAGGTTAAAGGTCTTATGATATCAAAGGTTTGTAGGGGAAATCTTTCTTAAGTGTTAGCTAGATCACAACATTTCCAGGGATCGTTTCTGAGGAGATTTAGGCAAATTTACTATCGTAATCGATCTCTTTTTTCCTGTAAACCTTTATTTAAAGATTCAATGAAGACCATTCTGAATGATTATCACCAAAACCACACCCCTCTTAAAATTCATGCTACTGTGTAAAGGTTTAAGAAATGTAAAACACAGTTCTGTGAGGAGTCAAGGTTGGAAAATCCATTGAATCAACAGAATTTCGAGGGGTTGAACAACTTACTTAACACAAGTTCTATGAACAAGAAATTTTGGACCGGACTAACAACTGCCTTAATGACCACTGTGGGAACAACCACCCTAATCGGTATTTCCCTACAAGGTTCAGAAGCATCTGACACCAGAAATAAGGTAGAGCAAATAGGAGAAATGCTAGGAATCGGGACGCTTGTCGCCCAAGAAAGTTCCGATTTTCAGACGCAAAATGTTGTCAGTTTAGGGCAAATCAAAACCGATGCCAACGCTGAAACGACCTCAAAGGAGATAGCAACACTCTATCTTCATCAATGGAAGTATCAACTGGCAGTAACCTTACGAATTCGTCAGATTCCTATATTAACCTTCTTAGGTTCAAAAGCTGACTTAGCAGCCCTCAAAGAGCAAGGAGATGACATCGATCCCAATCAGATCGAAAGCGAAGCCCTCAATCGCGCTAAAGCGTTCGCTAAACGGTTAAATCAACTTAATAACGACAATACTTTTAAAGCAGAAAACCTTACCGTTAGCTTAAATTCAGATAAAACCTATAGTATTCAATTAAATTCTGAAGAATTAATCAAACTCGATACAGGAGTCATCTTACCCGATACCACCCGTAACGAAGCCGTTGACGCTTTACAAGCGACCAATCGTTTACGACGATTAATGGGAGATGCACCTCCTCTAACCGCCATTGTCAACCCCAATCAAACCCCTAGCAAAGAGTCAGGGTTAGCTAGTGTTCGTCCTGTTACCAGTCGTCGTAAAGGGATGGCCTCTTGGTATGGGCCCGGATTTCATGGCCGTTTAACCGCCAATGGAGAACGGTACAACCAAAATGGTTTAACGGCAGCCCACAAAAGTCTCCCCTTTGGCACTCAAGTACGAGTTACCAATCTCAATAATGGCCGTTCTGTGATTGTCCGTATCAATGATCGCGGTCCCTATATCCATGGACGAGTGATAGACTTATCAAAAGGAGCCGCCAGTGTCATTGGCTTAGTGAGCAGTGGTGTAGCTCCCGTTCAATTGGAAATTTTGGGACGTTAATCAATAGCAAAACCTAAACGGCCGTGAGCGAGAGTTAGCCACGTCCTTTTAAGGCGTGGCAGTGGAGCGAACAGGGGTTTTAACCCCATGTATCTAATGGTAAAATGGTTGCTAAGTCCAGTGACACTGTGAACTAACG
>JASJDD010000248.1 GCA_030065735.1 Crocosphaera sp. | reverse complement strand
CTTGATCAGGTAAGACGGGAGTGCGAAAACTCCTATCTTTAAATAGGAGATGAAGCACGACTCGGCATTTAAAAATGCCGTGAATATGCTATAATTTTAAGGCGGTGGAAGGGTAATCAACCACTTTAAAAACCCAATTGCTACCTAATCAGTAGACGCTGTACCTTGACAATCGAAGATATAGGGTTCTATTCCATAGTTTTAGTTCTTCTCCTCGGAATAGGTAAAATCTTCGTGGGAACTAAACGAACAGCATTTAATTCAAGCAAATTTTGCTATTTAGGCAACTAGGGTAGGGCATACCCAAAGTTGAGGACGCGGATTGTCCGTCGCACGGACAATCATCTGAGCGTCCGTAACGCTTGGGGAGAGAACCACCTCTGGCTTAGATACCGCAAGGAGTTTAGGTTAAGTGGACTCGTTGAACCAAGAATCTCCCGATTTGTAATCGGGAGAGTGTCAATTAGCCATCATGGTCAACCGTGGGATTACCCAAACAAAACCGCCTGAGACACCCCAAGGCCTTTCAAACCGTTTATAACCGAGGAAAACGCTATCAAAGTCCACACTTGGTTATGCGGGTATTGTTGCAAACTAATCAACAACAAGCCACACCACCAACACAATTTGGCATTTCCGTCAGCCAAAAGGTTAGTAAAAAAGCAGTGATTCGCAATCGTCTAAAACGACAAATTAAAGGAGTCATTCGTCTTTTTCTACCGATGATTATGCCAGGTTATCAGGTGGTGATTGTGGTAAAGCGTAACACAACAGAGTGCAAATATGAACATTTTTTGCGAGAATTAGAAGAGTTGTTAATTAAAGCCGAGATAATTTATGGGTATAAGAGAGAACACATTTTATGAAGGGGGCCCTCACATTGGGGATTTAATCATTAATATATTATTAGGATTCACCGTTATCTGCCTCCCTTTAACCGTTGGGGCAATTGTGCGGGCCATTTGGTTACGTTATCGTATTACTGATCGCCGTATTTCCATTACTGGGGGTTGGATGGGTAACGACCGCACCGACATCATTTATGGTGAAATTGTCAAAATAGCCAAAATCCCCCGTGGAATCGGATTATGGGGCGATCTTGTTGTCACCCTCAGAGATAAAAGTCGCTTAGAAATGCGCGCCGTTCCTCGCTTCCGAGAAATTTATGATTATATGGCCGAAAGAGTCGCCGACAAAACGGGGAAACCAGTTGAAGCGATTACCGCCCAATAACTTCTAAAATCAACATTAGGATTGAGATAACCCTGGTGTTACTCATTCCTCCTATTGAATAGATTAAACAAAAGCTCACCCCATCGGGGAATTACTTGGATTAAGACGAATGGATTTTGGTATCGGATTTATTTCCACAAACATTATGCTGCCAATCCTAGATTTTTTCTACGGGATTGTGCCAAGCTACGGTTTTGCGATTATTGCCTTAACCCTAGTCATTCGCTTCGGTTTGTACCCCTTAAGCGCGGGTCAAATTCGCAATATGCGGAAGATGCGAATCACTCAACCCTTAATGAAAGAACGACAAGAAGAAATTCAGCGTCGTTATAAAGATGATGCGGCGAAACAGCAAGAAGAAATGGGTAAACTGATGCAGGAGTTTGGCAACCCCTTAGCCGGGTGTTTGCCCCTCTTGCTGCAAATGCCTATCTTATTCGCTTTATTTGCCACCTTGAGAGGGTCACCTTTTGCTAACATTAACTATACCGTTGATGTGCAGATTTTGCCCTCAGAACAAATTGAGCGGGTTGTCCCCCAACCCTATGCCACCAAACCCAACAATATTTATGTCAGTGATGGTCTTCATTATCCCATTTCTGCCTTGTTACCTGGAGGCAATAAACTAGGGGTGGGAGAAAAGACAACCATTGAATTTCAAACCACCGAAGGACAGTCCTTATCTACCTTAGTCCAACAAAACCCTGACAGTGATATTCAACCCGCTTATGAAATTACTAAAGGGGCAGAACGACTAAAAATTAATGAAGATGGAACCATTGAAGCCTTAGCCCCAGGAGAAGCCACCATTCAGGCGACCATTCCAGGGATTGCTGCTAATACAGGCTTCCTCTTTATCAAAGCATTAGGCCAAGTGGGTGTCACCAATGATGATGGCACCCTTAACTGGGATATTTTAGGGATGATTCTCTTCTTTGGTGCCAGTATTTATATCAACCAAGAATTATCCGGTTCTTCTGGGGGTGGGGCGCAACAGCAACAGGCAGTCAATAAGATTACGCCTCTTATTTTTAGTGGAATGTTTCTCTTTTTCCCCTTACCAGCCGGGGTTTTGATGTATATTGTGGTAGCTAACATTTTTCAAACCCTACAAACCCTGATTTTAATGCGGGAACCCTTACCAGAAAACTTGCAAAAGTTGCTTGAAGAACAAGAAAAAGCAGAAAAGGGAAGACAAACTCTTCCCTTTGAAAAGCGTTCTAAGAAAAAAGAGAAAACCTCCTAAGTTGTCAGCGAAGCTAAAACGCATTATAACAATGCGTTTTAGCAAGACACAAAATAATAACAGAAAGTAATCTAAAGGCAAGAATAGATAAAATATAGGTTCAAATTGTCACTATGGAACAAGAAAAACAAGTAGGTAAAGAATGGTTAGAAAACCTTTTAAACTTGATGGGGTTTTCCACCGGTGTTAGAGTTGAGTATCGGGAAAATGAACTAGAAAGAACTCAGGAATGTTGGTTAATCATCGATGAAACTCAGTTACCCCTTGAGAAAATTTTGATGTTATTAGGGGAAAAAGGAGAAGGCATTGACGCAATCCAATATTTGGCTAATACTTTGATTAACTTAACCGTTGAGAGTTCTGATCAACAAGGGTTTACAGTGGAACTCAATGGGTATCGTTTACAACGTCTTGAACAGTTAAAAACCCTGACCCAAGATGTTGCCCAAAAGGTTCGTCAAACAGGACAAGAAATAGAAATGACTGCCCTTTCTTCGGCCGAACGTCGTCAAATCCATTCGTTCTTCAAAAATGTCGAAGATATTGCAACGGAAAGCCGGGGACAAGAACCGAATCGTCGTTTAATTGTTAAACCGAGATATTAATTCAGTGAACAGTCATCAGTGAACAGTTATCAGTGACCACTGTTCACTGTTGAAACTATTGATAAAACTTTGCTTTTATTTCAGTGTTAATACTGGTTTGAGTTAATAATAACTTGAGTCATAATGGTATAAAATTATGGAATATTATACCTCTAATGGCTTCCAATCGTACCAAAAGTCAGAATCTAGAGTTAATAAAAACAAGACTTCAAGTTGACAATTTGCCTAGCAAATTTAAGGCTCTTTCTTCTAACGTGATTGCTATATTCGCAGAGGAACCTTCTCTTGATCCAGCAATTCAAGTAATCATTGATCAAAATAACACAATTAAATCTGCTAATGGTCGTCGTCTTGTTGCAGAAAATCGAGTAGAATCATTAAAATTAAAGATTGAAGAATTTATTAATCCTTCAAAAAGTGAACTCATTAAACTTTGGCAAAAATTCTTTGGCAAAGCGACTCAAACTGATGACGAAGTTCTTAGAGAAATTGGGGTAGTTTCACAAGAAACAGCACGACAAGATATAGAAAAAGCTGAAAAAGTGGTAGAAGAGGCAATTGATATAGTTGAAAAAGTTAACGAAAAATATGGTTAAATATAACTAGAATTAAAACAGGAGATAAGTAAAAAAATGCCTACTAAAAAACAATTAGACGGACTAAATTACAGACAAGCTCAAAAACGCAACTCAGACAAGTTTAATGCACTGAGTTCGCTAGAACAAAAACAAGTTCGACAGCAAGGCTATAAAAATTTAGGTTGGGAGAATGTTCGCCAGTCTTGGAATATTCTGTTAAACTTCGTTCCTTTATCTACTATAGATTTTACTAGCTTTGCAATAAAAAAAGCTGAAAACCACTACGAAAGAGCAAAACAAAGTGGAGAATTACTTGAAGTGCTTAAAGCTGGTAAGAAAGTTATTTCATCTCTCAAACTTAAATATCAATAAAATGGGAAAATAAAAGAAATGTTAGTTAACTTATATCCTAACTGGGAAGAAATTTTAGAGGATTTGTCTACTTTGTTTGTATTTGAATTTAAGCTAGTCGATAGAACTATAAACAAAATAGGTAAGCTTCAAAATAGTTACACTATCTCTGAGATGTGTTACGCTCAGAAGTCTGACTTAGATAATTATATAAAAAATGGCACTGTAGGTTCATCAGAATATGCTAGAGCCTCTGTTTTATACTCTTTGTATGCTTGTCGTTATCTGACTGTAACTGATCTTGAATATCCAACTTATCAAGATTGGAAAAATAAATACGGTTTATCCATAGACCATGCCTTACCTAGATATTGGTTTCCTCGTTTAACATTTGATTGTACCAATTGGAAACCCATGTCATTGCACGATAATCAAAACAAAGGAGATGACTTTTTAGATGAGGGTATGGAAAGATTGCAATGGTTATCGACAAACATTAAAAAGATAAAATCGAAATATATATCTTAGTAAGGTTGCCTAAAATATATTGATGTAAAATAAGTAGTACGATTATTGATGACTAAATAGTATCGTAAAGTTTCAATAAAAATATAGTCAAATACAGCTAAAGGCTATAAATCACGCTCTGAGGTGATTTCAGTTGCCTTGAAATTATTGCAGGAAAAAGAACTAGAAGAGGCTTATAGAGACGCTTCTACTGAGGTTGATGAAGACTGGGATATGACCATTGGGGATGGATTAAACGTTGAACGAGAAATTAATGCAGTCAGTTGATGCGGCCATCACCCTACATCTGGGACTCAACGACAATCGTTAAAATTTAGGAGACGGTTGCTTAAAACGATAAACATCTTGAATCACTTGAACCCAAGCATCGGAGATAGAAGCTAAAAGGCGATCGCCTTTTTCTTTGGTCGCTGCGGTAGCATCCCCGATTACCCCACTTTTAGTTAACTCTTTGGTCAACCAAGCAAAGGGCAATTTCCCTTCCATACTCAGTAAACTCTCTTCTGGTAACCCTTGGGGGTATTCCTTAACTGCTTGGGACATTTTCACCTGATCAGGTAATAACGAAAGAATAATGCTGGTTTCTCCATCTCCTGCATGAATCCCATATTCTAACTCTTGAGGGGTCAATAAATCCTTAGCAATGTTAGGCACTCGCCAAGTAAACAAAGGAAACACAGAAAAATCCTCATATTTTTCATGAATATCCCTAGCAGCAATTTCCAGAATTTGCGGTTGTCCCCCGTGGGAGTTCATGAAGATTAGTTTACGAAACCCCGAACGATAGACACTTTCAGCCACTTCAGTAATGACAGATAATAACGTGGTTGCACTCAGGGTAATCGTTCCAGGGAAGCTGCAATGCTCATTAGATTTGCCATAATAAAGACAAGGTAGGGCATAAGCCGGAATAGCTGAAGGTAACTTTTCCAACGCCTTTCCTAAAACCCCCAGACTCATCGCAGCATCCACCACAATCGGTAAATGGGGCCCATGTTGTTCGATGGCCCCAATAGGTTGCACAATCACAACATTGTCCTTATCTTGCATTGAGTCAATATCAGTCCAGGAGAGATAAGGGAAAAAACGGTGAGGGGGAATAAAACCGTGCATGATGCTTGCTCGAATAGTTGTAACACAATTTCAGTTTACACCGTTAGCCAAAATAGAGTAACTTAGGGTAAATCTTGTCAAACACGACTCAAGGGGATAAACCAAACCCATGTCAATACCAACAGAACTATATCATCTTGTTGCTTTTATCATCGCGCTGATGGTGGTTTGGTGGAGTACCCCCATCATTAACGAGTTTGGGCAAAGAAAAGGTCTTGTTGATAACCCAAAAAACGATGCCAATAATCGTAAAATGCACCAACGACCGATGGTTCGCTTGGGAGGGGTTTCTATTTTTGCCGGAACTGTTATTGCTCTATTATTAGTCTGGATTTTCGGAGGGTTTGGTTGGCTACCCCCCAATAAAGAATGGGAAATATGGGGCGTTACAATTGGAGGTGTGGCCTTTTTCCTCATTGGCCTAGCAGATGATCTCTATAACTTAAGCCCGATGACTCGTCTGGTGTTCCAAACCGTTGTCGCCAGTGCAGCTTGGGGGGTAGGAGTTCGCATCGAATTTTTATCAGTACCCTTTGGTAGTTTAATCCAGATTGGTTTATTGAGTCTTCCGATTACGGTGATTTGGCTGGTAGGCATGGCTAATGCTATTAATTGGATCGATGGCTTAGATGGATTGGCGGCCGGTGGATGTGGCATTTCTGCGGTGGTGATGATGGTGTTAGCTTTATTCATGGAACAACCGGCTGCTGCTTTAATTGCGGCCGCTTTAGCTGGGGCTGCTTTAGGCTTCCTCCGCTATAATTTCAACCCGGCCCAAATTTTTATGGGGGATGGTGGGGCTTATTTTATGGGGTTTACTCTGGCCGGGGTTGGGGTTATTGGTTTGGTAAAGGTGGCCACAGTGGCCACGGTAGCCGTAACGGCTGTGTTATTACCCTTTGTCGTGTTGGCGGTTCCTATTTTAGATATGTCTGTGGTGATTATTTCCCGCATTAGTCAAGGAAAATCCCCTTTTATTGCCGATAAACGGCATTTACATCATCGTTTGATTCAAGCTGGCATTTCTCATCGTCTCACGGTCCTTTTTATCTATGCTTTAACCTTATGGGTCGGTAGTATCGCCCTTGGTTTATCTAATATTCCTAGTGGTTGGGGGTTTGCCATCGGTGCAACCGTTTTATTAGGATATGTGGGTTGGCAAGCTTGGCGTAAAAGTCGTAAGGTTCAAGGTTGATAGCAATACTGGTCGGTTAACCTGAAATTGAGAAGATTAGCGGAATTGTTCTAGGGCTTTTTTAAGAGTTATAGGAATGGGAGTAGGAATGGTTTTGTGCTGTTCTCTTCGCATACAAGCAGCCTCTTGTGTTCCTTTCGCAATTAATTCTTCTCCTTGATCTGTTACTCTCCAATATTCAAATAACATGGTAATACGATTTTGTTTAACATTCCCCAAGATCATTTTAATCAACACATGATCAAAAGCGAATAATTCTGATAGATATTCACAGGAAACAGAAACCGTAACCAAAGCTAATCCCTGAGACAGTTCGTCAATAATATCAGGAGCATGATCTTTCAAAAACATCTCCCGACAACGACCTTGCCAGCGAACATAATTAGCATAATAAACATTACCAACTAAGTTGGTTTCTTCAAAACTGACAATGTGATGATATTCGTAAGCTTTCATAGTATTTAATTATTTATTTTTTGATCTGAGATAATGTAAAAATAGGGAGATGATACAACCAATAATTCAGTCCTGAAAACAGAAGCATCGAAAGAACAGCAGACAGAATAATTGCAGGACGCAAAGGAATAATTAAAAAAGAACTAATCATTTCAATTAAAATTAGAAAAATCAAACTGTTAGCGATAGTTGAATGATGCAGTTTGCTACATAAAACCGCTCCCAAGGGCGCACCAATGACAACAATAGGAATAGTAGCCAACCAATAATGCTGTACATTAGTGGGAAAATCATCAAAAATAAACACTTGTAAAAAGAAACCAACCAGAGCATTAATTGCCATTAAAATGACAGAAGTTGGCGTTGCAACTTTTTCGCTTAAATGCCAAACCAAAACCATCACAGAAAAAACCACAATATCAATACCATTCCCTACCAACCCACTCATGATTCCTCCAACCATACCCGCGAAGAAACAAGCAATTTTTTCAGATTTTCCCCAAATTGATATCAACCTTTTTTTACGTTTATGATTTTGATTTAAAATAAATAAAGTCACCGAAAAGCTAGTTAACATCACCGTAAAACATATTTTCAGAATGTCAGGAGGAAGCCAAGGCGCAACATAATTTAACCCGATAAAAATTCCGAAAACTCCCCCGAAACTAGCCCAAGGAATCACTCTCCATTCTACAGGAATTTTAGTTAAATAAATGGTCAAAGCAGCAGCCGTCATGCCAACACTTTGAATCGCTAAAGAGAATATTTTAGCGTCATGGGGAGAAATATGAAGCAATTTCGTAAAAACAGGAAAAGCAACGGCACCACCACCAATACTGGTCCCTCCGGCTATCATGGAACCAAATAACATGGTTAAGACAATTTGCCAATAATGAATAAGGTGAGAAAATGCTCCTTCGATTCCCAGAAAGGTTAACCAAACTATCCAAGTTGTCAAAGCGATAATTAGTATAATTGTCTTTTTTGAAAGTAAAGAAAATTGCATTCCTATCTTATCCTTATATTAAAGATATTATAGTCTATCAAACTTTATCAGAAAATATCAGCCGGATCAACATCTTGGAGTTTGCGAACCGCTATCATTCCAGCTAAAAAACACATGAAAATCGTTAATGAAAAAACAAACCAGGTTCGTTGTTGAGTCATAACAATGGGTAATAAAGTGGTTTGATGAGCAATGTTATAAAGTCCTGAAGCAATGAGAAATCCTGGAATATAACCTAAACAAGCTAAAATTAAAGACTCTTGAAAAACCACTGCTAAAAAATAGCGATGTCGATATCCTATGGTGGTTAGGGTTGCATATTCTTTTAAATGATTGGCTACATCAGTATACAGAATTTGATAAAC
>JASJDD010000247.1 GCA_030065735.1 Crocosphaera sp. | reverse complement strand
ACTAAGTACCTGGACAAAAATAAACGTTACTTGTTTAAGTTAAGCAGAGGAGGCAGAGGGTGCAGAGGACGCAGAGGAGGAGGATTTATGTTGATAAGTTCAGTTTATATATATAATTACAACTATTTTGTCAAGCCCTCTTTACAAACCGTTATATTATTTGTTAGATTAGTTGACATAGAGAGCCAAAGGAGGCAACAAGGATGTACACCACCACCCAACTTGACAACGGTATTCTCAACAACTACGCAGTAGAACCCCAACCTTACTATGCTGAGTTTCCTGCTCCTTTTCAACAACGTCGTTACTTAGTTCAAGGAGCAATCGCTGCATTATTCGTCACCAGTTTAGTTATTGTTTCTGCTGTGATTAGCTAATAATTAATCTCTTGCTTGACCAATCTCAAATTCTTACGATGAAACCTCAGTCAATCTGGGGTTTTTTCTGTTTATCTGTTACTAAATCCAGGGTAAAATATTACGAAGAATACTCCATCTTTGTTCATTTTTCTACCCTTTTATATACTAAATTAAGTTAGTTTTCTATTAGATTTTTGAATTATTTTTTTAACTCAAATGTTTAACAGGGTCAATTCATAAATTGACCCCAATCAATTTACCAATGCCAAACTTGTTCGTAATTCTCAAACAATTGAGGCAATTTTTTAAAGGACAATTGTTCAATTCCTTCTAATAGTTTTTCTTCGGGAATGCCTCGTTTAGAAATGTCTTCACTGATAGCATAAACTTTCATACCTTTGTCAAGACATTGTTGTAAATCTTCATCAAGTTTAGCAGGAAAACTTTGTTTCCATTCCCCAAAAGAAAGCCCTTCTACCACTTGTCCTTTGACGGCATAATTAACGGCATTAGCTCGCAACAAAATATCTACGTCACCGCCGATACTTTCTAAAACTTGAATAAACCAAACAACAGGATCATCTTGTTCTTCAATGGTACAACGATAAGCGGATTGAATCACTTGTAATACTTTCATATTTTCTCCTTATTTTGTGCCAATAACTAAGGTTCCATTTGCTTCTTTAGACCATTCCCAAAAGTCTTTAGGTGCGCCACGACGACAGCCTTCGATAGCATCGTTAACCCCTCTCTCATCGACGCAAAGTCCACAATTAACCCATTCTAATTCACAACCTTTGCTTTTTGCTTTATTGAATAAAGCTGCGATCCAATCTTTGGTTAAAGGATGATTTTCTTCATCAAATGTACGACCATGAACACTATTAGCGTGGGGTTTTTGATGGGCAAAGGCTAAAGAAACACCACCTTCATAGGTAAATACTTTAACATCGTATCCCTTATCTAAAGCAGCATCAATCATCCGAAAAGCAGTGGTGGTTCTAGCTTGTTCAAAAGGACCATCCATCAATAAAAAACTCAGAACTATTTTACTCATTTTTTTGTTTCTCCTATTAATTATAACCACATCATTTTTTGTCCTTCACTCATGGCATCAACAATAGATGCAACGGTAGAAACTTCAATTTTAGTCCCTAATTCTGTGGTGTCAATTCCTCGTTCATCTAAGGAAAATTTATCAACTAATAATTTTACTTTTTCCAGATTAGTTAATCCTTGAGAAGCCACCGCAGAACGAGATCCTAAGACCCCATTTTCGATTAAAAATAAAGTAACATCATTACCAGCATCAGCGAGATCAGAGGCAAGATTATAGTTATTATTTACCTCTGGATAATCAAAGGGACTTTGTGATTCAATTAGAAAATATTTAGCCATTGATTGCTAGGTTGTAACTTGTTTGAGGAGTAATTATTTCTCATGCTATGATGAGATGGTTGAGAGCATTTCTGGTTCTCAATGTCATCGAAGTTCATGGCTATCAATCTACTATCTCTAACCATCGACTTCTCCCACAACCCTATCACTGACTTTAGGGATAAGTGTTAATTTTTCCAAATTACTCAAGCTTTGCTCATATTTTGCCCATGGTTTGTTACAATTGAGGTGTCTTAAAAAGGTTTATTCCCTAGAGGTTAAATACTTTGGAGCTCTCAAGCAGCAAGGTCGTCTAGGCAATCTTCAAAGACAATGAATATTAATGGAGATAGATAGTCAAGAGCCGTAGCTGTCATAATTTAGGAAAATTTCATAATATTTCTAGAATTTAGCAGTTAAATCTTACTCTAATTAATCTACTCTATTAAATGCAATTGATTCTAGGTGGTGTGAGATGTTAGAACGTTTATTATTAGCGAGTACGGTAACGTGGTTGCTTTATGTATCATTGCAGTTGGGCCAGTCCCCTGTAACCCCTGATCCCATTAATCAAACAGCCAATCGCGTTCCTGTTGAGGAACAAATATCATCCCCTCGTAGTCCTGGTTTTGGCAATTTTACCGTTGCTCAGAAATAAGGGTTATACTTGCAAGTTAAAAAGGTTATCGTTACCTCACACACCGAAAATTTCACAACCAAATAGTAGGGGCGAATATAAGTTCGCCCCTAATTAATAGCTAGAAAACTGAATTAATAGCTAGTTTCAAGCCGTTTTCTCAGCTTCTGTTTTGATATAAGGTTTACAATCATAAGGCTGTACACCAATATCTTTATAGTCGTCTTTAGCCGGACTAAAAATTCTGGCAAAGCCTTCTGTAAAATATTGTACAAATCCTTGTAACATATCATTAAGTTTCATACCATCTGCCTCCAACTCTTGTGCAAGAATTATTAATTTGTTTATCCGCTTTTCAGTTCAAAGAGAACAATGTTTTCCTCTTCTCTATTCCGATTATCTAATAAGACGATTAGATTTTACCTATGTTAGTAATAAATATTGAATTTTCTTTATAATACTTCGCTAACTATGAGGGATCATTTTAAGTTATATAAACAAATATGTCTTTTTTTATCAAAAATGGTTGAAATTCCCACTAATTATTATCCCATTTTAGGGTAAACTGAGTAAAAATTTTAGCTTTTTAAATCATGTCCTTGAACACCTTAGTGGATCTGCTACGGGATAGAAGCATTGCACAACCGAATAACAAAACCTATACCTTTCTCCATGAAGGAGAAACTGAAGGTGGGAGTCTCACCTATGGCACCTTAGAACAACAAGCGAAGGCGATCGCCAGCCATCTTCAGTCCCTCGATGCAAAAGGGGAACGAGTTTTACTGTTATATCCCCCTGGACTGGATTTTATCGCCGGTTTTTTCGGGTGTTTATATGCAGGGGCGATCGCCATTCCTGCTTATCCCCCTCGCCCGGATCAGTGCCTTTCTCGTTTAGAAGCGATCGCAACAGATGCCGAGGCCAAATTTATCTTAACCCTTAATCCTCTAGTTCCCTATTTACAAGGTCGTTTTAGCATTAGTCCTATTTTAAATAGTTTAAAAATATTAGACGCAAATACTATCATTCAAACCCAGGAACACCCTTGGCAAGATCCCAATATTAACGCTGATACCATTGCCTTTCTGCAATATACCTCTGGTTCCACAGGCAAACCCAAAGGGGTGATCATTAACCATGATAATCTACTGCATAACTTAGAGATGGGTTATAAATATGCAGACATTACCCCCGAAACGAAAACCGTCAGTTGGTTACCCTTTGGTCATAATACCGGGTTAGTGGTGGGCGTATTACAACCCTTATATGGTGACCATCCGGTGATCTTGATGTCACCATTAGACTTTCTACAAAAACCTTTACGCTGGTTAACCGCTATTTCTCGTTATCGGGCCACCCAAAGTTTAGCCCCCAACTTTGCCTATGACTTAACAGCCTTTTCTACCTCTCCCGAAGAAAAAGAAACATTGGATCTCGCTTGTTGGGAATTTGCCGTTAGTGGGGCCGAACCCATCAGGGCCGAAACCTTAGAAAGATTTGCCAAAACCTTTGCCAGTTGTGGGTTCCGTTGGCAAGCGTTAAGCGCAGGTTATGGGATGGCCGAGACTGTGGTGGGTATTAGTCTAGGGAACAAAGAAAAACCCCCTCTGATCCTTAATATTGATAAAACCCAGTTGCAAGAAAATCGGGTGGTAGTGGTGGATAATGAAGAGGACAATAGTCAAAAACTGGTGGGATGTGGCACAACAGGGACAGAACAAAAAGTAATCATCGTTAACCCTGATAGTTTAACCCAGTGTGATGACTACGAAATTGGAGAAATTTGGGTATCTGGACCCAGTGTAGCCCAAGGTTATTGGAATCGTCCAGAAGCAACAGAAGAGGCGTTTAAAGGCTATTTAAAAGATACTCAAGCCGGCCCATTTTTACGCACGGGAGATTTAGGATTTATCTTAGAAGAAGAATTATTTGTGACTGGCCGTCTCAAAGATTTAATTATTATTCGAGGCAAGAACCATTATCCTCAAGATATTGAGTTAACGACGCAAAGAAGTTATACCGCACTGCGGCCCAGTTGTAATGCAGCGTTTTCAGTGGATATTAACAACGAAGAAAAACTGGTTATTGTGCAAGAAGTCCAAGAAACAGCCATTGAATCATTAGATCAAGATCAAGTTTTTAATGCTATTCGTCAAGCTGTATCTCAACAACATCAATTACAGGTATACGCCATCTTGTTACTCAAACCGGGAACCATTCCCAAGACATCGAGTAATAAAATTCAACGCCATGCTTGTAAAGCAGGGTTTTTAGATGAGAGTTTGGAGGTGATTGCCACTAGCAAACAACAAGAAGTTAATCTACAACAACAAGTTTCTTTAGATAGAAACACCCTTTTGAGTACTCCTCCTCAAAAACGTCAGGAATTATTACAAGCTTATCTTCAAAGTTTAATTGCTAATGTCTTAAAAGTTGCTCCCTCAGAAATAGACTGGAAACAACCCTTAACCAGCATGGGACTGGATTCGTTAACCGTAGTACAGTTAAGTGATTTATTGCAAGAGAATTTAGGATCATCTTTTCAAGCGACGTTAATCTTTGAATATCCGACTATCGAAGCGTTAGCTAATTATTTGGCTACCGAAGTGTTTACCTCTCAAGGGTATAACCTTGGTTTAGTCGAAGAGGAAACCAACCTAGAGACTGGTTTTACCTCTCCTGTCATTGCTATTCAGTCTCAAGGGAGTAAACCACCCTTTTTCTGTGTTCCTGGGGGTGTGGGGACGGCGTTTTATCTCCATGCTTTAGCTTATCATCTGGGAGACGATCAACCCTTCTATGGACTGCAAGCGCGGGGAATGGACGATCAAGCCATACCCTATACAGATGTCGGGGAAATGGCTGCTTATTACATCCATGCGTTAAAAACCATTCAACCGCAAGGCCCTTATTATCTAGGGGGTCATTCTTTTGGGGGTCAAGTGGCCTTTGAAATTAGCCAACAATTACAACAACAAGGGGATGAAATCGGTTTATTAGCCATTTTTGATATTCCTGCGCCCTTATTTAATAACCTGATTGTGGTGGGTTGGGATGATACAAAATATATGAGTGAAGTGGTGAAGTTATTTGAGTTCTTTTTAAAGGAAAATCTGGATATTTCTTACGATGATCTCAAAGGTTTATTTCCAGGTGAACAGTTAGACTATGTGACGGAACGTTTGGCTAAAAAGCTTCATGTCAACCCGTCTAGAATGGCCACAAGACAAGTCAGAGGGTTTGTTAAAGTATTAAAAGCAAGTGTCTATGCTATGGCTCATTATAAACCTCAAAAACAGTATGCTACTCCTATTCATGTGTTCCGTAGTAGTGATGTCCGTTTGTGGGAAACGGCTAATGGAATTAATGATACCATTCGTACTCAAATTCAGAAAAATATGTCCTTTGGATGGGAGCAATTGTCTCAGGATTCTGTTACCTTTACTTCTGTTCCGGGGGATCATATTACCATGATGCTTGAACCTAATGTTAAAGTGTTAGCCCAGAGTCTGAAAATGAGGTTATCAACAACATAATTAATAGTAGTGATCGCTGATTTTTAAGTTATTAAATCGGCGATCGCATTTCTTTTGTTAATTTTCTGTCAACTCGCTTAGCTTTTTTGAAAAATTTTTCATCTAGGGGGGGAATATCAGAGTAATCTATTGCTTCATCGGGCATATTTTCTAATTCTTTCGCCCGCTCTTCATTCATAGGGGGAATTTCATCAAGATGTTTATGTACAGTAGTCATAATATAGTTTTTGTTCCTATTTATTTGCTCTTCTTGCTGAGATTAAACCGTGTTAAACCTAATCAACTAATCAGCGCACTGCTTTACAAACATCTTTAAGCTCGCACTGATATCGGACGAAACTCACTTAATTCTTGTTCAGATAAGGGTAAACAATCTGAGTCTGTTTTGGCTGATTTTTCAATTTCTTCCTCAGTCATAGCTTTAACTTTTTCCCAGTTTGTTTTACCATAACTAGGGTTTTTAGGATCAAGTTTAACTCTGGTAATATTCTCGTCGTTCATTTTTGTTGGCTCTCCTGGCTGAAATAATACGATATGTGGTATCTCTTTTAGTATAAACAACAAATAAAACCACTTGATTAACGATACCAATTACTTGTATTCTAGTTTCATCATAATTCCGTTTATCTTCCCTTTCAAGAGGTTTAATACGGTTAAACCTAATCAGCTAATCAGTGATCGCGAAAAATTCAACCAGTCATTGATAAAATGATTGACAAAATGATTATTAATTATCTATAATGGCAGATTGTGTGAACTCTAGCTACTTTTAAAATCTTGGCTAACGTAATTGTAATCGGCGCTCAATGGGGCGATGAAGGAAAAGGGAAAATCACAGATTTATTGAGTCGTTCAGCAGATGTGGTGGTACGACCCCAAGGGGGAGTAAACGCAGGCCATACTATTGTTGTACAGGGACAAACCTTTAAATTACACTTGATCCCTTCAGGCATTTTATATCCTGAGACAGAATGTATTATTGGTTCAGGGACAGTGATTGATCCCAAAGTGTTACTCGAAGAATTACGGCAACTTCATAACTTAAATGTGGCAACGGATAATCTGTTTATCTCCCAAACCGCCCATGTTACCATGCCTTATCATCGTCTGTTGGATCAAGCATCAGAACAAAGACGGGGCAAAAAGAAAATTGGTACAACGGGTAGGGGTATTGGCCCAACCTACGCCGATAAGTCAGAAAGGACGGGTATTCGAGTGGTTGATTTAATGAACCCCGACGAACTCCAAGAAAAATTAGAATGGACAATTAACTATAAAAACGTTATTTTAGAAAAGCTTTATAACCTAGACCCTTTAGAGCCAAAAGTTGTTATTGAAGAATATATCGATTATGCAAAACAACTCAAACCCTATGTGGTGGATAGTTCCCTGAAAATTTATGAGGCCATTCAACAACGAAAAAATATTCTTTTTGAAGGGGCCCAAGGAACTTTATTAGACTTAGATCACGGCACTTATCCCTATGTTACCTCTTCCAATCCCATTGCAGGAGGGGCTTGTGTTGGGTCAGGTATTGGTCCGACGGTCATTGATCGCGTTATTGGAGTAGCTAAAGCTTATACCACTCGCGTCGGAGAAGGCCCCTTTCCCACGGAATTACACGGGAAAATTGGGAAATTATTAGGCGATCGCGGGGCTGAATTTGGGACAACCACCGGCCGTCGTCGTCGGTGTGGTTGGTTTGATGCGGTGATCGGTCGCTATGCGGTACGAGTCAACGGGTTAGACTGTTTAGCTATCACCAAACTAGATGTCCTCGATGAGTTAGCTGAGATCAAAGTCTGTGTCGCCTACGAATTGGACGGCCAAACCTGCCATCATTTCCCCAGCAACGCCAGTGAATTTGCCCGTTGTACCCCCATCTATGAAACGTTACCAGGATGGCAACAATCGACGGAACAGTGTCGTAATTTGGAAGATTTACCCCAGGAAGCCCTAGACTATTTGAAATTCTTAGCAGAATTGATGGAAGTGTCTATTGCGATCGTTTCTTTGGGGGCCAGTCGGGATCAAACTATTATCGTTGAAGATCCCATTCACGGGCCGAAACGGGCCCTACTGAATGCCAATGGTGATCCTCTCACCACCCATGAATAACTTTATTAACACAAGAGAGAGTAATTCTTATGTCTTTATCTATTGAATGTCAAAAACGCCCTGAAAATATCAAACCAAATGCTTTACGTCGTGAAGGCTTGATTCCTGCTACCTTATACGGTCATAATGGCACAGAATCTATGCAATTAACAGTGAATCAAAAGGAAGCAGCGTTAATGCTTCGAGGGGTAACCGTTAATGAAACAGTAATTGATGTTAATATTCCTGATTTGTCTTGGAATGGTCAAGCTATTATCAAGGAAATACAGGCCCATCCTTGGAAGCGTAATCTTATTCATCTTAGCTTCTGTTACGTTACACCTGAAGCTTAATCATTAATAATTATAGGATTAGAGGTTAACCAATGTTAACCTCTTTTTTATTGTCTCACATTTTGGATTGCTGTTAAAACAGCCTTGATATAACGTTTCATGGACTCATGAGGTACATCTAAATTTAACTGCTGACTCCTGTTTTATCTTAAATGTCGGATTGAAGACCCTCGGTTTTACCGAAGGGATGAAAATCCGACCAATATATAAACCTATTTTAGCTAGGTTAAATAAAGTTTACACACACAAAAACTAGG